>JANOCM010000031.1:0-3270 GCA_031412175.1 Alphaproteobacteria bacterium | reverse complement strand
GGCGAGATGCGGAACTGGTAGAGCGTGATCGTCATGCTTTCCCCCATCGTGCGGCGGCCGCGTCGTCGCTGGCCTTTGGCGCCACCCAGCCGCTGCCATCATGTTTCCAGAAGGGCGCGCGGGTTTTCAGCCAGTCCATCAGGAACTCGGCCGCTTCGAACGCCGCCTGGCGATGCGCGCTGGCGATGGCGACGAAGACGATCGCCTCGCCGGGCAGCAGCCGGCCGTGGCGGTGGATGACGGTGCCGCCGAGCAGCGGCCAGCGCGTTTCTGCCTCGGCAGCGATGGCGGCCATCTGGCGGTCGGTCATGGCGGGATAATGTTCGAGAGTCAGCGCTTCGAGGCCGTTTTCGGCCCGCACATGGCCGGTAAAGGTGACAACCGCGCCGATGTCGGTGCGGCCGGCGGTCAGGGCGGCGGTCTCGGCGGCGGCGTCGAAGGCTTCGGCCTGGGTGCGGGTGGTGATCATTTTTTTGTGCTGTCAGTCATCCCGGCGAAGGCCGGGACCCATACGCCACTAGTTTGGTGGCACACGTGCGCACGTGGGACCGGCGTTTGTGGTTTATGGGCCCCGGCCTTCGCCGGGGTGACGGACAAGGCGTTCATCCCCCCGTCACCGGCGGAAAGATCGCAACCTCCTGCGCACCGGCAATCGACGCCTCGGCGCCGACGAAATCCTGGTCCACCGCCACCCGGATCGCGCTGCGGTCCGCCAGCGCCTTGGCATGACCGGGCGATCGCGCCGCCAGCCAGTCGAGCAATGCGCCGACGGTCGCCACATCGACCGGCGGCGACAGCATTTCCTCGCCGACCCCGATGCGCTCGCGCACCCAAGCGAAGTACAGCGCCTGCATCACGCCATATGCTTCAGGCCGACCCGCAGATAGTCATAGCCGGTGACGAGCGTCAGCCCGGCGGCGATCCACAGGCAGATGAGGCCGATTTCGAGCACTGGCACGCCCGGCAGCAGCCAGTCCGATGCACCGGCAAGCACCAGCGCGCCGAGCGCGATCATCTGGAACGCCGTCTTCCATTTCGCCAGCTGCGAGACCGGCAGCGACACCTGCAGCCCGGCGAGATATTCGCGCAGGCCCGAAACGATGATCTCGCGCAGCAGGATGACCAGCGCGGCGATGACGGCGACGCCATGGACGAGGCCGCTGTGGACCAGCATGACGATCGTCGCCGCCACCATGATCTTGTCGGCGATCGGATCGAGGAACACGCCGATCTTCGACACCGTGCCCTGCGCCCGCGCCAGATAGCCATCGAGATAATCGGTCAGCCCGGCGATGCAGAACAGCACGAACGCCGTCAGCCACTGCCAATGCCCCGGCCCCCACATCAGCGCCACGAGCAGCGGCACCGCGAAGATGCGGCTGAGGGTCAGCAGATTGGGGAGGCTGGACAACACCCGCCATCCCTAGGCAATTCGGGCCCGAGTTGAAATAGGGGTGTGCCATGAACGTCAGTGAAGCGGTTGCGTCGCGCCGGTCGGTGCGCGGGTTTCTCGATACGCCGGTCGATGCGGCGGTGATCCGGCGTGTCGTCGAAAAGGCAGCGCGCGCGCCCTCCGGCGGCAATGTCCAACCCTGGCATATCGATGTCGTTGCCGGCGAGCCTTTGGCGGAGCTGAAGGCGATCATGGCGAAACGCATCATGGAGCAGCCGGGCGGCGAGCCGACCGAATACAGCATCTACCCCAAGGAATTGCCTGATCCGTACAAGCGCTATCGCTTCGAAGTCGGCGAGGAATTGTACCGCGCGCTCGGCATCCCGCGCGAGGACAAGATGAAGCGCATGATGTGGTTCGCGCGCAATTTCCAGTTCTTCGGGGCGCCGGTGGCGCTGTTCTGCACCGTCGCCAAGACCATGGGCCCGCCGCAATGGAGCGACCTCGGCATGTATCTGCAGACGCTGATGCTGCTGTTGCGCGAGGAAGGGCTCGATTCCTGCCCGCAGGAGTGCTGGGCGATCTATCCTGCGACAATCCGGTCATTTCTCGGGACACCCGAAGACCGCATGCTCTTCACCGGCATGGCCATCGGCTATATTGATAATACCGACCCTGCCAATGCGGCGCGCCCGTCGCGGGCACCGTTGGCGGATTTTGCGACCTTCCGCGGCATCTGACCGCACAGGAGCCGATTTGCTGCATCGCCGGGACTTTTTCGGATTGGCCGCTGCGGGTGTGGCGCTGGCGGCGATGCCGGCGCGCGCTGCTGTGGCACCGGCGATCGACAGCCGGTTGCTTGCCCGCGCGCTCGCATCCTTCCAGCGCCACCGCGGGCATGTAGCCAAGGCCGACGTCATCGCCATCGCCGACTACAGCCAGGCGTCGCGCGACAAGCGCTTCCACCTTGTCGACCTCGCCTCGGGCGCCACGACGTCGATGCTGGTGGCGCACGGCCGCGGCTCTGATCCGGCGCACAGCGGCTGGTTGAAGCAGTTTTCCAACGCCGACGGCAGCTATGCGTCGAGCAACGGCGCCTTTGTCACCGGCGCCGAATATGTCGGCAAGCATGGCCGCTCGATGCGGCTGATCGGCCTCGATCCGAGCAACTGCAATGCCGAGCCGCGCGCCATCGTCATCCACACTGCGCCCTATGTCACCGAGGCGATGGCGCGTAGCATGGGCAAGATCGGCCGCTCGCAGGGCTGCTTCACCGTCACCGAGGCCGACCTCCAGCAGGTGCTGGCGCGGCTGGGGCATGGCCGCTTCCTCTATTCCGACAAGGTCTGACCCGCCGTCTTGACGGCTGAATTGAGCAATGCTCAAAATGCGCGATGCTGCGCATCCCCTTTGTCATCAACATCCTGATCCTGGTGCCGGTGTGCTGGGCGATGCTGCGCGCCCCCGATGGCGGTGTCGCCAGCGTGTTCGGCGGCCGCGTCGATCCGTCGGAGGGGTTCCGGCTGATCGTCTGGTCGATGTGGGTGGCGATCCTGTGCGGGTCGGTGTTGGGCCTCGTCTGGCCGGAACGGATGCTGCCATTGCTCGGGGTCCAGGTGATCTACAAATCGCTGTGGCTGGCGCTGTTCGTCTGGCCGTTGTGGAAGGCCGGCGGCTGGGCGGCGGTGCCGCAGGGCGTTGCCGCCAGCTTCCTGTTCATTGTCGTAAGTTGGCCATTCTTCCTGTGGCGCGGGCTTGCCAACAGCTGAGGGCGGAGCGCAGTCTCCCGAAAAATGGGGAGAGCAACGATGGACCTGCCGCACCGCCTCGCCGCACCGCGTATCGCGCCACTGGCCGTCGAAGAATGGGACCCGGAC
>JANOCM010000030.1:0-5005 GCA_031412175.1 Alphaproteobacteria bacterium | reverse complement strand
ACCGGCTGATGAAGGGCCCCGAACTCGCCGACCGCGCCGCCCACCCCGGCCTCGCGGCGGCGGCTGCACTGCCCGCCGCCAAGCTCGCCGATCTCATCGCCGCGCTCGGCCCGCTGGCGGTCTCGCCCGAAGCCGCCGCCCACAGCCTGTGGAGCTTCGCCCACGGCCTCGGCGTCCTCGCCATCGACGGCTATGGCGGCGGGCGCGAGCGGACGTTGCAGCTGGCGGGCGTCGGCGCCGCGGCGCTGCTGGCGGGCTTCGCGGCGTGAGGGCGCGCCCGCGTCGATCGCGGGGTTAAAGCGCCAATTGCCCGGTGCGCCGCCGCGCGGCGACGCCGACCGCGCCAAAGCCCAAGATCATCAGCAACCAGCTGCCCGGCTCCGGAATCGGGCCGAGGTCCATGGTCACGTCGGCCGTGGTATGCGCCGTCAGCGTGTAGGTCTTGTTGCCGATGCCCCCCGGCGCATAGTCGGTCAGCATGAAGGTGAACACGTCATCGGCGAGGCCCAGCGCGACGGGGTTGAAGGTCATCGAATACGTCGCCGAATTGCCGCCATCGAGGCCATTGGTGAAGGCGACGAGGCTGGTGGTGAAGTCGAGATTGCCGGTCGAACGGCTGATCGACGTCAGGCTGAGCCCGGCGCTGTTGATATTGCCGATGTTGAACAGTGAAAAATTCAGCGTCACCAGCCCGCTGTTCTGTATCAGCGCCCCGAAATCCAGCGTCAGGTCGGTGACCGTGGCGGCGCCATTGAACGACGGATTGGCGAAATTCAGATAATCATAGGTGATGCTGTAGACGTTGCTCGCCGGCGTTGCGCTGCCGAAGGTGTACAGCCCATTTGCCGTTCCCGTTAGCGCGCCAGACCCGTTGGTCGCCCTGGTGCTGCCGGTGGCGGAGCGGGTAAAGCCGACGGTGCCCGCGCCGGCATAGGCCGACAGATTGGCCAGCGGCACGGCCAACGTGCCGACGATCGCGCCGGTCGTCGTGGTCGACTGGTTCGACGGGCTGTTCGGGCAATTGCCCCCCGAGCATGAACGATCCGCGACCAGCGTCGGCGCCGTGAAGGTAACCCCGGCGGTCGAGACCGAGCCTGCCAGGCTGGTGTTGGCGTCGACCGTGCGGCCGTTGCCGCTGGCCCTGACCGTGCCGGTTACCTGTGCCGTCGCCGAGACGGCGGTGTTCACCGCGACGCGGGCGCCGACCAGGATGCCGGTGGCGGTATTGAACCTGGCGACCTCGACGCTGCCACCCGAGATGCTGCCCGTGGTCGTCGCCGTCGCGCTGGCCCCGGTTGCCGTCGCGATCTGCGCCGCCGTGGCCAGCGCCGCAGGATTGGCGGTGACAGTGGTTTGCAGCGGCGTCACCGCCATTGCCGTGGACGCGAGGCAAGCGCTGCCGAGGATGCCCGGAAGCAGGCGCGAAACAAATTTCATGTGTTGGAGACCCTGGTTCGGGGGCCTGTCGAACACCCCCTGCACAGCTTATAGCAAGGTACGTGCCAATTGTTTAGGTACCGGCTATGCCGCTGCGATCGCTACGGTACCGAACTGGCGACGACAGCGATTGTTCCGCATGTGTAAAGCTGGCCGACACTTTCGAGCATGCCATGATGCTGCGGCAACGTGTCTCCAGAGGCCAAAACGCACGTCAATGTGCCGATATGGTAAAGCAAATGCTACAACGGCCTGCGGCACCCACCGCAAGTGTTTACCATTCGTTAGGCCGTTAACACTTATTACACAATATAATCATTGACTTGATGACGAGGGTTTATATCGTTTGCGAACGGGGCAAATGATAATGACGAAACGATCTCTTTTCCAAGCGCTCAGGCGCAACCAGAGCGGCACAATGGCTGCAATAGTGGCATTGATGGTGCCGGCTTTTCTCGGCTGCGTCGCGCTTGGCGTCGATACCATCCAGTTCAGCATGTGGCGGCGGATGATGCAGCGCCAGGCCGATTCCGGCGCGATCGCCGGCGCGCTGGCGCTGGCGCAGGGCCAGAGCGTCAACAGCACGGTGACCAATGATCTGTCGCGCAACAATTTCGTCGCCATGACGGCAGCGCCGATCATCGAAAACGCCCCGACCGGTGGCAGCTATGCCGGCAACGCCAAGGCCGTTCGCGTCCGCCTGTCGACCTCGACCAACCTGCCGTTCTCGACGATCGTGCTGCGCCGGCCCGTCGTCATCAATGTCGAAGCCACCGGCGCCCTGATCAACCAGGGGCAATATTGCGTCGTCGCGCTCGACAATCGCGACACTGTCGGCATCTCGATGGGGGGTAATACCACGCTGAACCTGGGGTGCGGCATGATCAGCAACACCATCGCCAGCAGCGCCGTTACCGCCACCGGCAGCAGCCTGATCACCGCCAGCCCGATCGCCGCGGTCGGTGGCTTGCAGGCCAGCAGCAACTACAGCAACGGCACGCTGCTGATACCGTACACCGTACCGCAGCAGGATCCCTTTGCATCGCTGCCCAACCCCAGCGGCTTCGGCAATGGCTCCAACAATGGCGACGTGAATTCGAACAAGACGCGGAGCATCGACCCCGGCACCTATTCCGGCCTGGATATCAAGGGCACGCTCAACATGTCGCCCGGCATCTATTATATCAACAAGGGCCAGTTTTCGGTCGGCGCGCAGGGCGTCGTCAACGGCACCGGCGTCACTATCATCCTGACCAGCGACGAGGCCAGCTACAATCCGTCGTCGATCGCCACGATCAGCATGAACGGCGGCGCAACGCTGAACCTGACCGCCACCACCAACGGCACCTATGCCGGCGTACTGTTCTACCAGGACCGCCGCGCGCTCGATTCGGGCGCCAACAAGATCAATGGCAACTCTGCGTCGAAACTGCAGGGTGCCATCTACTTCCCTGGTCAGGCGGTAGAGTTCACCGGCAATTCGGATGCCGACATCCGCTGCGTGCAGCTGGTGGCGCGCCGGCTGATCTTTACCGGCAACAGCAATATTTCCAACGAATGTCCGGCGGGATCGGGGGCACAGTCGTTCACCGGCACCCGCGTGAAGCTGGTCGGATGACGCGGCTTCGCACCCTCTTCGGCGCGCTCGGCCGTGACCGCACGGGGTCGACCGCGCTGGAAGCGGCGCTGGTGCTGCCGATGATGGGCTTTGCGCTGATGGCGGTGTTCGACATCGCGATGGGATTTTCGGCCAAGCTCAACCTTGTCCAGGCGGCAGCGCGTACCGCCGAGCTGGCGACGGCGCCCGGCACCGTGGGCAGCGACTACAGCTATCTGACGCCCGAAGCCGCCGCTGCATCGGGCCAGCCGGCGAGCAACGTCACGGTCGCCAGCTGGCTCGAATGCGGCGGGGTCCGCCAGGCGTCGATGGCGAGTATCTGCGGCGGCGGCCTGCAAATCGCGCGCTATGTCTCGGTCACCATCCGCGGCACCTATACGACCAGCTTCGGCTTTGGCTCGTCGATCGGTCGCACCGCCAGCGTGCCGATCCGCGGTTCGGCAACGGTGCGCCTGCAATGACGATCCTGCCCACATTCGGCCGGCGCGGTTCGACGACGGCCGAATTCGCCTTCACCATCCCCGTCGTTCTCACTGCCATTTTCGCGATGACGCAGTTGGGGTTATTGTTCTTTGCCAACGCCGGGTTGCAGAATGCCGTCGGCGATGCCGCGCGCATGGCCACGATCTGGCCACGCCGCAGCGAAAACCAGTTGCGCGCCGAGCTGGCGGCGTCGCGGTTCGGCCTCAACCCGACCTATCTGACGACGCCGACCTTCAGCTATGGCAGCGCCAATGGCTCCGATTATGTCGAGATCAGCGTGTCGTACCGCAGCCAGCTGAGCTTCATTCTCTTCCAATTCCCGCTGATCACCCTCACCGAGACCCGCCGGGCGTACCTGCCCTGATCTAGCGCGCGACAGTGGCGAGCCGTGCTGCAAGCCGCTGTCCTGCAGGTGAATGTTCCGGCACGGCTTGGCTTCGCGTTCAATTGCGCGTCAGCTGCGTTTGATTGGACGCGTCATGCTGAACTTGTTTCAGCATCCAGCGTGCAACCGGGACGGGCTTTCGCGTGGTGGGCTGGATGCCGAAACAAGTTCGGCATGACGGGGGCTTTTGGGTTGGTGACAGCGCGATCGGCCCGAACGGCCGGCATCGCGGAGACGTTCGAGACCTTCTGAACGCGCCTTGGCCCGCAACAGCGGCGAGCATGACAGGCGAGCGTTCACCGCCTAGGGTGGGCGCAGATCAAAACGGGGATGACGACATGGCCAGCACTGCCACCACCGCCTGGGATGCCCGCGACGCCGCGGCGATGCTCGATATCCTGCACCGCCAGCGCGCCGCCTTCACCGCCGAGCTGCCGGTCACCGCCGCTACCCGCAAGGCGCGGCTGCAACGCGCGCTCGCCGTGCTGCTCGACAACAAGGACCGGCTGGTTGCGGCGCTGAGCGAGGATTTCGGCCATCGGTCGAACGAAATGTCGCTGGTGACCGACATCATGGCCTCGGTGAAGCCGCTGAAGCACGCCATCAAGCATCTCGACGCGTGGATGAAGCCCGAATCGCGGCCGCTCGATTTCCCGATGAAGCTGCTCGGTGCCCGGGCGCGGGTCGAATTCCAGCCCAAGGGCGTCATCGGCATCATTTCCCCATGGAATTTCCCGGTAAACCTGACCTTTGCGCCGCTCGCCGGCGTGCTGGCGGCGGGCAACCGCGCGATGATCAAGCCGAGCGAATTCACGCCCGTCACTTCGGCGCTGATGAAGGAAATCCTCGAAGGCGCCTTCGATGCCACCGAAATCGCCGTCATCACCGGCGGGTCGGAGGCCGGCAAGGCGTTTTCGGAACTGCCGTTCGATCACCTGGTGTTCACCGGCGGCACCGGCATCGCCCGCCATGTCATGATGGCGGCGGCCAAGAACCTGGTGCCGCTGACATTGGAACTCGGCGGCAAGTCGCCGACGATCATCAGCCGGTCGGCCGATATCGGGGTCGCCACCGAGCGCATC
>JANOCM010000029.1:0-3146 GCA_031412175.1 Alphaproteobacteria bacterium | reverse complement strand
GCCCCGCTGAGGCCCGCCGCGGCGCCACGCGCTGCCCGCTCGCCATCGCCAGCAGAATGACGACCAGCGCCATCAACAACGTTGCGCGGGTGCCGGTGCCGAGAAACACCAGGATGATGGCGCCAAAGGCCAGCCCGGTGGGGAGCGTCGCCAGCCGGCGGTCGAGCGCGGCATGGCCGATCAGGAACAGTGCCGCAAAGATCACCGCCATTTCGAGCAGCGCGCGCAGCGAGTCCCACACCGACGCCGAAAAATTGTCGAAATCCGCCAATTCGCGCGCCGATGTTGCGCCGGTTAGCACCTGGACGATGATCAGCACGCCCTTGTCGGCGAAATACCAGACGAACAGCGCTGCGGCCGCGGCGAACACCGCCGGCGCGACATAGGCGACCGGCACCGCCAAAGGCGCTCGCGCCACCGCCGGCCTTGCGTCGAGCGCGGGAACCATCGCGCACAATGCCGCCAGCGCTGCCAGTTGATAGACGAGCACCGTCCACACCGCGTCGCGCGCGACGATCGGATCGGGCAGCACGAGTTCCTCGCCCAGATAACCGTCCATCAGGATGTTGACCGACGGGATCCAGTACCAATAGCCAAAGCCGGCGCAGACCGCGACGAACACGATCCGCGCCGCCGGCACCCGCGCCACCAGCGGCCAGGCCAGCCTGCTGGCGAGCACCGCCAGGACGATGGCCAGATAGGCGATCAACGCCGCGGCCGGGCGATCGCGTAAATCTGCAGCGCGAGCGACGTCGGCGCGATCAGCCTTTGCACGCCCTGGCGGACGCTTTCGCCAAGGCTTGGCGCCCGCTCATAGGGCACCGTGCCGCCGAGCGCGACGACATCGAAGCCATTGTCGACGAGCACCTTTTCGAGCGATTTCGGCACGTGGTAGAACACATGTTCCCACGGGATCAGCCCCGGCGGCTTGCCGAGCAGCTTGCGGATCGCGACCTTGGCGCCGTTGAGCCCGCCGCCCGGGATCGACAGGAAAAACAGGCCATCGGGGGCGAGGTGCTGGCGGATATCGGCGAGCAAGGGCTGCGGCGCGCGGATATGTTCGAACACATCCCACATCGTCACCATGTCGAGCGGCGGCACATCCTGCCCCAGCGCGGCGCGATAGGCATCGAAACTGATGGCATTGCGCACCAACGGGTGGCGTTCGCGGGCGCTTGCCGCCTGCACGTCCGACGCATCGAAGCCCTGCACGTCATAGCCCGCGGCCGCAGCGAAATCGAGAAAACCGCCGACACCGCAGCCGATATCGAGCACGCGGCCGCGCGGCTTGCCATGCGCCTGCATCAGCCCATGCCATTGCCGGAACGCCGCCAGCTTGTGCTTCGTCTGCAGGAAACGATGATCGTCGGACAGGTCCTCGGCGGTCAGCCGGACATAATCGGGCGACACCGCCGCGACGTCGCCAACGGTCTGCGAGACCCCGCAATCACTGCAGCGGCGTTGCTCGAAACTTTGGCCACGGTCGCTCTCGGCAAAGGCAAAGACCAGTCGCGGGCTGCCGCAAATGGCGCAATTCGGCGCGCTCATCGCGCGATTTCCGTTGGTTGGCCGGGATTATTAACACGCGTCATGCCGTCTCCGCTCTTGCCACCAACGCTCTGACATAGGCGGCCTCCACCAGCAAGGCGGACGCCATCGCCACCACGACGCCCCACACCGGCAGCGCCGGCGCCGCGACCAGCGCCACCAGCGCGAACAACCCGAAGGCCGCCAGCCGCACGCCGAACAATTGCACCGCGCGCGCCGTCATCTGGGCGAGGAAGCGGCTCCAGCGGTTCGCGGCAAACAGGCTGTCGAGCAGCATGACAGTAATGAACATCGGCAGCAGCGCCACGACCGCCTGCGGCACGAAACGCGCCAACGGCGGGATTTGCGTCGCAGCGACAACGAACACCGCCATGCCGGCCCAGATCGCCAGCGCAAAGCCCAGCCCGCGCGCCCAGATGCCGCCGACGCCGAGCTGCGACGCCCCCGTCACCCGGCGGCGGTACAGCTCCATATAAAAGGGTTCGGTGACCATCACCGTCACCACGCCAATGCGGCGGGCGAAGAAATAGGCGACGAGCACCTGCGGCCCGAACAGCGCGCCGACGAACAATTTGTCGGCCTGGTCAGTCGCCGCCGATCCGACATCGAAGAACCAGTTGCGATAGATCTGCCGCGCCGCGCTGCGGATCGCCGCCAGCCCCGGCCAGCGGAAATGCACCAGCGCGCCCGGCAGGTAGAGGACAAGGAAGCGGATGGCATCGGGGACGAGGAAGCAGAGGAAGATGATCGTCGCGCGGTCGAGTCCCGCCAGGTTCCAGCCCTGTGCCGCCGCCAGCCACGGCAGCCCCCAGACCAGCGGCACGCGGATCAGGTTGGGCAGCAAGATCCACAGCATGTAGCGCCGCCACTGGTTCCGCACCCGCGCCCGCCCCATCGTCGCCGCCGACGCCTGCAGCGCCAGCGACAGATACAGCATTACCGCCCCTGCCCCCGCCGGGCCCACGACCGCTTCGCCGATCGCGACGACCACCAGCCCGGCGAGCGTGCCGGCCCATTCGAGCGCCAGCCCCTCGCGATAGCGGGCATCGGTATCGGCGCCGCCCGGCGCGCCGAGCAGATAGACGAGGCAACTGGGGACCAGCGCGATCTGCACCAGCGCCGCGGCGGTTTGCACCAGGATGATCTGGCCGAGCATCGCATCGCCGAAGCGATTGGCCAGCCCGAGGAAGAACAGCACCGACAGCGCCGCCGCCAGCCCGGAGGTGACCGTCGGTACGGCAAAGGCCTTCACGCCCTGATGCCTAGCCGCCCCAGCACCCCGCGCCCGGCCCGGCCGCCGAGGATATACGCCGATTTCGCCGCCAGCCGCACACGGTCCCCCGCCTCGATGGCTTCGGCCATGATCTTGTAGCGGCCGACAAGGTGCAGCGACACCGGCCGCACCGGCGCGCCGTCCGCCGTCGTCAGCCAGAAACCGTCCCGCCGGAACGCCAGCACCTTGCGGCCCAGCGTCATGCGGAATTGCGTGCCGAGGCAGCCGGGCATGAAAAACGTGTGGTCGATATACTGTCCGGCGATGACGCGGTTGCTGTTGACGAAAGGGACGCCGGTTTCGGTCACCCAGAGATGCAGCAACA
>JANOCM010000028.1:0-1926 GCA_031412175.1 Alphaproteobacteria bacterium | reverse complement strand
GTCTGCGACGACAGGCCATCGGTGGCGATGCCGCCGACCGTCACTTCGGCCTTGGCAAAGCCTTCGGTGCCGTTGGGCAAGAACTGCCAGTCGGCCAGCAACCGCTCGATATCACCCAGCCGCGCGTCGGAAATGCTGTTGAGATCGCCGTACAGCCCGATGCGTTGCCATAGCATTTCCGCCAGCCGGTCGGGCAGCACCGCCGCCAACGCCACCTTCAGGAAGCTGCGCGGCCGCTGGCGCTTCATCGCGACGAGCCAGCCGGGGCGATGATCGGGGAGAAAATCGATGGCGATCGGCTGGCCGTGGCGCCAATAGCTCGACACCTGCAGGATCGAAGGCCCCGAGAGGCCGCGATGGGTGAACAGCGCCGCCTCGTGAAACGTCGCCTTGCCGCACTTCGCCACCACGTCGGCGGCCACGCCGGAGATATCGCGGAACAGCGTTTCGTCACCACCCAGCGTCAGCGGCACCAGCGCCGGGCGCGGCTCGACGATGGTGAGGCCGAACTGCCGCGCCAGGCCATAGGCGAAATCGGTGGCGCCGAGCTTTGGAATCGATGGCCCGCCGGTGGCGATGACCAGCGCCGGCGCGGTCGCGACACGGTCGCCGTAGCTGATGGTGAAGCGGCCGTCGGCATGGCTGACGGCACCGATGCTGCGGCCGAGGCTGATCGCCACCCCGCCGGCTTCGCATTCATCAACCAGCATCGCGACGATCTGCTTTGCACTGCCGTCGCAGAACAGCTGGCCGAGCGTCTTTTCATGGTACGCAATGCCGTGTTTTTCGACGAGCGCGATGAAATCGGCCGGCGTGTAGCGGCGCATCGCGCTCTTGGCGAAATGCGCATTGGCCGAGATATAGCGTTCGGGCACCGCGCCGACATTGGTGAAATTGCACCGCCCGCCGCCCGAAATCAGGATCTTTTTCCCGACGTCATCCGCGTGATCGATGACGAGGACGCGCTTGCCGCCCTGCCCGGCCACCGCCGCGCACATCAGCCCGGCGCCGCCGCCGCCGAGGACGATGGCATCATAGTCATTGCTCTGCATCGCCGCGGCGTGTCGTAAGCGTGGGGAAAGCGCAAGTCCAAAGCCTCTTCCCGTCATTCCCGCGCAGGCGGGAATCCAGCGCCCGCCCGCTGCCACCCGCATCCACAACCAGGCGATGGATCCCCGCCTACGCGGGGATGACGGCGAGTTGTGTGCACGACGACCGCGCACTAGCATCGCCCCCAAGGAGCATCCCCATGAAAATCGACTGGAACGCCGACGCGCTCGCCGTGCTGCCCGCCATGGTGGCGCTGCGCCGCGACATCCATGCCGATCCAGAGCTCGGCCTGATGAACCCGCGCACCACGGCGCGCATCCGCGATGCGCTCGCCGGCCTGCCGCTAACCATCACGCAAGGGCCGTCGACGACCGGCATCATCGCCACTTTGGCCGGCCCGCAGAACGGTCGCACCGTGCTGCTGCGCGGCGACACCGACGCGCTGCCGCTCCACGAGGACACCGGGCTCGATTTCGCCTCCGCCACCCCCGGCGCCATGCACGCCTGCGGCCATGACAGCCATGTCGCGATGCTCGTCGGCGCGGCGAAACTGCTCTGCGCGCGCCGCGCGCAGCTAGCCGGCAGCGTGCAATTCATGTTCCAGCCCGGCGAGGAAGGCCATCACGGCGCGCGCTTCATGCTCGACGACGGCCTGATCGCCCCCCTCCCCGACGCAGCGTTTGCGCTCCACATCATGCCCAACGCCCCGCACGGGGTCTTCGGCGGCCGCGCCGGGCCCTTGCTCGCCGCCACCGAGCGCCTCCACGTCACCATCACCGGCCGCGGCGGCCACGCCTCGATGCCACACGATGCGCTCGATCCGGTGCCGATCGCCTGCGAGATCGTCGGCGCGATCCAGAGCTTCATCACCCGCCA
>JANOCM010000027.1:0-7724 GCA_031412175.1 Alphaproteobacteria bacterium | reverse complement strand
CAGCAATTGGCGAGCTACCTTAATTCCAGGAACGCACCTGGGATTCGCGTTTACCCGACGCAACTTTCTCCTGTTATTTCTAACTTTGCCGGTAAATCCATTGAGGGTATTCGCTTCGTTGTGACCGACAGAGATGTGTTCGATAGCGTTGGCTTTGGCATCGAGTTCCCGCCCGTTCATACACCCTGTGGGGTCGGGGGCCGGCGCCCCCAGCCGCCGGAGGCTCTATCGCCTCACTTCATCAGCACCAGTTCTTCCGACATCGTCGGGTGCAGCGCTACGGTGTCGTCGAACTGCGCCTTGGTCAGCCCGGCCTTGATTGCGATGGCGACGGCCTGGAGGATTTCAGGCGCATCGGGGCCGATCATGTGCGCGCCGACGACCTTGTCGGTCGCTTCGTCAACGACGAGCTTGTACAGCGCGCGCTCGTTGCGGCCGGCGAGCACGTTGCGCATCGGCCGGAAATCCGACGTGTAGATCCTCACCGATCCCAGCGTGTTGCGCGCCTGCGCCTCGGTCAGCCCGACGCTGCCGAGCGGCGGGTTGGAGAAGACCGCGCTTGGCACGGCATTGTAATCGACGCGCCACGGCTTGTTGCCGAACACCGTGTCGGCAAAGGCATGGCCTTCGCGGATGGCGATCGGGGTCAGCTGGATGCGATCTGTCACGTCGCCGACGGCGTGGATGTGCGCGACATTGGTGGCGCTGTCGGCATCGACCTTGATGGCGCCGCGATCATCGAGCTCGACGCCGGCGACATCGAGCCCCAGCCCCTCGACATTGGGGCGGCGGCCGATCGCCCACATCAGCACATCCGCCTCCAGGGGCTCGCCGTCGTGAAAGACGATGCGAACGCCGCTGTCTGTTTTTTCAATGGCTTTCAGGCTGCAGTTGAACTTGAAATTGATGCCCTTGGCGACGGAGATCGTCAGCAGGCGGTCGCGCAGGGCCGGGTCCCAGCCGCGCAAAATCTGGTCGCCGCGGTTGATCAGCGTCACATCGACGCCAAGCTCGTGGAAGATCCCGGCGAATTCATTGGCAATATAGCCGCCGCCGGCGATGACGATCTTTTTGGGCAGCGCGTCGAGGTGGAAGACCTCGTTCGAAGTGATGCCATATTCGGCGCCGGGCAGCGGCGGTACCGTCGGGCGGGCGCCGGTGGCAATGAGGATGCGGCCGGCGGTGACCCGCTTGCCGCCGACATCGAGCGTGTGCGGATCGATGAAGGTCGCGCGGTCGTGGAACACCGTCACCTTGTGGCTGTCGAGCGTGTTCTGGTAGATGCCGTTGAGGCGATCGACCTCGGCGAGGACATTGTCGCGCAAGGTCGGCCAATCGAAGCTCTTGCCCTCGAGCTTCCAGCCGAAGCGCCGCGCATCGACAAGGTCCTCGGCGAAATGCGCGCCATAGACGAGGAGCTTTTTCGGCACGCAGCCGCGGATGACGCAGGTGCCGCCGACGCGGAATTCTTCGGCGACGGCGACGCGCGCGCCATGGCCGGCAGCGATGCGCGAGGCGCGCACGCCGCCGGATCCGGCGCCGATGACGAAAAGGTCGAAATCATATGCGGTCATGATCGGGCGCCCTGGCTGGTGATGCGTCGCAGATGGGGTGGCAGGCGCGTCCCGGCCAATTGATTTCTTCGCTGCCCGTCATCGACGAAGCTATTCGCCGACCGGACGCCCCAGGTTACCGCAGCAGCAGCGCCAGCCTGCCCAGCCAGTCGCCGCCCTGCGCCGCCGTCGCGGTGCGCGGGCTGCCGAGGCCGCTGCATTCCATACACGCCGCCTGCATCGTCGGCCCGCCGGCCATTGCCTTCAGGTCGCCGAGCGCGGCGAGCAGTTGCAGCCGCGAGCCGGCGGCGATCTTGGCCCAGGGGTCACGCGCCACCTGGTCCTGCTCGTCGCCCGGGCCAGCGAAGCTATCGAGGAGGCCGATCAGCGGCGATTCGGTCCGCTCGATGTCGATGGTGCGGACGTCGCCCTTGATGCCGGCGCGCTTCGCCGCAGCCGCCACCGCCGCATCGAGGCCACCCATGCTGTCGACGAGTTTCAGCTGCAGCGCGGTGTCGCCGGCCCAGACGCGGCCCTGGCCGATGCGATCGACCTCCGCCACCGGCAGCTTGCGCGCCGCCGCGACCAGCCCGGTGAAGCGGCGGTAGATATCCTCTACCCCCATCTGCAGCACGACCTTGGTTTCCGGCGAAATGCCGCGGACGATATCGGGCTCGCCCGAATAGGGCGTCGATTTCACCCCATCGGCGCCGATGCCGAATTCGGCGAGGGTGCGGTTGAAGCTCGGGATGATGGCAAAGACGCCGATCGAGCCGGTGATCGTCGAGGGCTGGGCGATGATCTCGTCCGCCGCCGTCGCCACCCAATAGCCGCCCGATGCCGCTACCGGGCCAAAGCTCGCGACGATCGGCAGCCCCTGCGACTTGGCATCCATCAGCGCCTGGCGGATTTCCTCCGACGCCAGCACCGACCCGCCGCCGCTGTCGACGCGCACGACCAGCGCCTTGATGTCGTCATTGTCGGCGACCGCCCTGGCGATGGCGCGGGCGATGGTGGTGCCGCCGGCGGTGCCGCGCGGTGCCTCGCCATCGACGATGTTGCCGGTGACATAGACGATACCGACGGCATCCCCCGATTTCGGCAGCAGTGACGATTGCGCGGCGAGATAGCGATCGAGCGTCAGCCCCTTGTAGGTGCCGAAACTGCGCTGGTCGCCTTCGCCGACCAGCTTGACCATCGCCGCGTCGAAATCGCGGCGCGTGCCGATTGTGTCGACCAGCCGGGCATCGAGCGCCGCCTTGGCCTGGTCACCGCGCGCGGCACCGAGGCGTTGCGGCAGCTGCGCGACATAGCCCGCCACATCGGCGGCCGGTCGCGCGGCCTTCACATCGCCGACATAGGTTTTCCACAGCGAATCGACGAGCGCCTGTTCGGCGGCCTTGGCTTCGGGCGACGACGACGCGCGGGTGAACGGCTCGACCGCCGCCTTGTAGGTGCCGACGCGGAAGACGTTGATGTCGACGCCATATTTGTCGAGGATCGTCTTGAAATAGAGATTGGCACCGCCGGGGCCCGTCAGCAGCACGGCGCCCAGCGGGTTCATCCACACCTTGTCGGCCTGGGCGGCGAGGTAATAGCCATTGTCGGTATAGGCGGTGGCATAGGCCTGCACCGGCTTGCCGGCCTTGCGGAAATTGCGCAGCGCGGCGCCGATCGATTGCAGATTGGCCTCGCCGGCGCCGACAAAGGTATCGAGATCGAGGACGATCGCCTTGATGCGGTCGTCCTTTGCCGCCAGGTCGATGGCGCGGATGACGTCGCGGGTCTGGCGCTGGCCGCCGATGTCGCTGCCGCTGGCGAGCTGGAACGGCGTGCGTTCCGACCCCTGGTCGACAACCGCGCCATCGAGATTGAGCACCAGCGCGCCGCCGTTCGGCACGGTCAGCGTCGTCCGGCTGTTGAGCGCCGCCCACAGCAGCACGAAGAACAGCAGCAACAACAGCAGGACCAGCAGGTCCTTGATCCCGACAAGGACGCGCCAGGCGGTGCGGGCGAAAGTCATGGAGTTACCTTGAGGGGACGCATTGCCGTGTCATAGCGGGGCAGGGGGGGCGGCGGCAACCGGGGGGTGGCGCGATGCCACCCCCATAACTTCAGCCGAACGTCAGCTCGACGATCTTGTCCGGCGTCGCGCGGCAGTACATCGGTACCAGCCGCGTCTGGTCGGGATAGACGGCGGTGAGGTCGAGGCGGAAGCGGTAGCCGCCATTGCCCTGTTCGATATCGACGAGCCTGTCGATGCGGATCTCGGTGCCGCCGGTGGCACCGATCTGGCGCGCCGCCTCGGTCAGGCAGGTGCTGGCCGATGGGCGGGCGGCCGAATCCATGCCGTTGAGATCGCCATTGATCGAGGCGGGAATACCTTTGGAATTGCGCGGCGGCTGATAGGGCGGCGGCGGTGGCGAACCCTGCACATAGACGGTGTCGGGCTGGTTGGAGGCGCTGAGCAGCGCCAGCAACGTCGCGGTAACGGCAACCCCGGCGATGATGCCGCCGACCGAAGGGCCATCGTTGTAGTAATAGCGCGGCGGCGGATAATAGCCGCCGCCCCAGCCGCCATAGGGCGGCCGCGGCGGGCGGTAATAGCCGCCATTGGGCGGGCGATAATAGCCGCCGCCCGGCGGCCGATAGCCCGGATAGGTCGGATAGCGGTTGTTGGGCCAGTTGATGACGACGGTGTTGCCACCGATGATCGTGTTGTTGCCGCCGGGGCGATCATAGCCGCCGGGGCGATTGTTGACATTTGGCGGTGTCGGCCGTTGCCGGTCTGGCAACCGCCGACTTGACTGCGGCCGCTGGGCTGCCGGGGCCGGCCGCGATGGCCGCTGGGCGGAAGGTTGCGGCCGTGCGGGTGCCTGCCGGGTGGCCGGGGCACCGCCGCGTTGCGGCATGGAACGGTCGCCGCGTTGCGGCATGGAACGGTCGCCCGGCGCCGCCAGCGCCACGCTGGCCAATTAGGTTGCCGCCAGCGCCGTGGCGCATAGCAGGGATGTCAAGGCTCGCATTGGCTCCCCTTTTCGCGTGTCGCCACATCATGCGCGGCGATGTGCCCGATGTCCTGCCGTACCGACCCGGATGGGGTCATTCCGTCGGATCAGTCTGGCCGAAAAGATCCGGCGGAATTGCCCGATGGTGGGCAATCCCGCCGGCTTTCACCTCAATAGGTGCGGAACCGCGCCCGGCAGCCGTTGTTGACCCAGATGCCGCGGCGATCCCAGCCCCAGCTGCGGCCCTGGATGCATTCGCCGCCGAGCACGCGCTCGAGCTCGACACCGCGGCCGATATTGGCGGGGCAGCGCGCCGGCTGATAATTGCGGCTGCTGCACTCGATGATCTGGCCATAGCCGCCGCCGGGGCCGCCCGGATAACCGCCACCGGGGCCACCCGGATAACCGCCACCGGGGTACCCACCACCGCCGCCGTAATTCTCACCGACGATGAAATCGGCCCGGCAACCACCGCGCACCCAGATGCTGCCGCGATCGAAACCCCAGGTGTCGTTCTGCCGGCACTGGCCGCCGCGAATTCGCGTGATGCGAACACCGCCGCGCGTATCGGCGGCACAGCGCGCCGGCTGGTAATTCTGGCTTTCGCAGGTCACCAGCCGGCCACCGGCACCACCGGGGTAGCCGCCGCCCGGATAACCGCCGCCACCGGGATAGCCACCGCCCGGATAACCACCCCCGCCGCCGGAAATGACATCGAAATAGGCGCGGCAGCCGTTCATCACCGTGATGGTGCGCCGGTTCCAGCTCCAGTCCGCGGGGCGGCATTGGCCACCGAGCCGTTCGAACAGGCGGACATCGCGGGCTTCGCCGATGGCGCAGGTCGCCGGGCGATAGTTGAAGGATTCGCATTTGACGCGATTGCCATATTGCGCGCTCGCCGGGGCGGCAAAGCCCATCGCCGCTAGCAATGCCGCGATCGCGGCGAAGACAAACCTGGGCATGACATTCCCCTTGGTTGATTATTTTTCAGCAATGTGGCGCGGAATGTCGCGGCTGTCGAGGCCGGGCGGTTACGCGATGGCAACGCCCGCGGCGCCGGCGGTTTCGACGGTGAATTGCCACGCCACGCGCCCAGACCGCGCCCCGCGCCCCGCCGCCCAGGTCAGCGCCGCCTGGGCGTCGAACGGCAATCCCAGCGCCCGGGCATAATTTTCGCAGATCGCCAGATATGTCGGCTGGTCGCAGGCATGAAAGCCCAGCCGCAGCCCGAAGCGATCGGCCAGCGCCAGCTTGTCGTCGGCGGTATCGCGCGGGTTGATCGCGTCGTGGTCGTTCTCGCTCATCGATCGCGGCACCAGGTTGCGGCGGTTCGACGTCACTGCCAGCCGCAGATGGTCGGGCCGCGCCATCACGCCGCCATCGAGCAGCGAGCGCAGCGCATGCACCTGGCCGTCATCGCCGTCCAAGGACAAATCATCGAGAAACACCGTGAAGCGCCGCGCCACCCCCGCCAATTGCGTGAACAGCGCCGGCAGGCCATCGAGATCGGGCTGGCCGACCTGCACCAGCGCGACATCGGTACCATCGGTGACCAATTGTGCATGGACGGCGCGGACCAGCGAGCTCTTGCCCATGCCGCGAGCCCCCCACAGCAGCACGTCGTGCGCAGGGAGCCCGGCACCGTGGCGGCGGGCGTTTTCGTGTAATTGCTCGCGCTGGGCATCGACGCCGGCGTACAGCGACAAAGGGTTGCGGCGCGGCGGCGGCACCGCCTCCAGCCCGCGTGCGGACCAGACGAACCAATGGCCGGCGGTCGGGTCGGCGCTGGTCGGCGGCGGTGACAGGCGTTCGAGCGCGGCGGCGATGCGGAGCAGGGGATCGATCATCGCGCCTGCATAGCGCTTGCGAGTTATCGCGGCCACACCGTCTGCAGTTCGGATGACGGTGTGGCCGCGACGAGGGAGAAACGCCGCCTTCCGGTTTGCGTTGCAGTGCAGCGTAAATTAATCGTCAGATGATGTTGGCCGCGATGATACGCGCACGGCATCTGCCGCGCAGACACGTTGCGCGCGCGCCGCCGACAAGCTAGAGCGCGCAGCTTGTCCAGTCCGGACGCTGCGGAAAGCCTTTTCATGTTCGAAACCCCGGCCCTTGCCCAAGCGGCCACCGGTGCTGCGGCCGGCTCCGTCGGCCTGATCGCCTTCGTCCCCTATATTGCCATCTTCGCGATATTCTATTTCCTGATGATCCGCCCGCAGCAGCAGCGTGCCAAGGCGCACCGTACGCTCGTCGAAGGCGCGCAAAAGGGTGATACCGTCGTCACCGGCGGCGGGCTGGTCGGCAAGGTCACCCGCGTTTTCGACACCGAAGGCGAAGTCGAGATCGAGCTGGCGCCCAACGTCAAGGTGCGCGCCGTCAAGGCGACGCTCGCCGATGTCCGCGGCGTCAAGCTGCCGTCGGCCGCCAACGACGCCAAGGGCTGACGGTCTTGCTCGACTTTCCGCCCTGGAAGATCTGGACGATCATCGGCACCATCGTCCTTGGCTTCATCTTCGCCGCGCCGAATTTCCTGACCGAACGCCAGGCCGCGGCGCTGCCGTCGTTCGTGCCGTCGAAACAGCTTTTGCTCGGCCTCGATCTGCGCGGCGGCTCGCACCTGATGCTCGAAGCCGGCACCGAGGATGTCCGCAAGGCCAAGCTCGAAACGCTCGAGGACACGGTGCGAAGCGAATTGCGCCAGGCCGATGGCGGCGCCGTCGCCTATACCGACCTGTCGACCGCCAATGGCGCGCTCAGCCTGATCGTCACCGATCCGAGCCGGCTCGATACCGCCGTCGAGGCGCTGCGCAAGGTGACGCGGCCGCTGTCGGGGCTGTCGGGCGCGCGCGATGTCGAAGTCAATGTCGTCGACGGCAACAAGATCGTGCTGACCGAAACCGATGCCGGCGTCGCCCAGTCGATCGACAATGCGATGGCGCAGGCGGTCGAGGTCATCCGCAAGCGCATCGACGAACTCGGCACCCGCGAACCGACGATCGTCCGCCAGGGCACCAACCGCATTGTCGTCCAGGTGCCCGGCCTGCAGGACCCGTCGGCGCTGAAGGCGCTGCTCGGCAAGACCGCCAAGCTCGAATTCAAGCTCGTCGACGTCAACGCCGATCCGGCCGAAGCGGCGCAGGGTCGCGCGCCCCCGGGCAGCCAG
>JANOCM010000026.1:0-2533 GCA_031412175.1 Alphaproteobacteria bacterium | reverse complement strand
CCGGCACCCACGGCGAAGCCTTTACCTATCGCACCTGCAACACCGATGTCCTCGCCTGGATCCTGCACCGCACCACCGGCAAACCGCTGGCGCAACTGGTCAGCGAGACATTCTGGCAGCGGCTCGGCATGGAACAGGATGCCAGCTACACGATCGACAGCCATGGCAGCGAATTCGGCGGTGGCGGGTTGAGCGCGACCCTGCGCGACATAGCGCGCTTTGGCGAGATGATGCGGCTGGGCGGCGTCGCCGATGGCGCGCGCGTCGTGCCGCAGGCGGTCGTCGACGATATCCGCGGCGGCGGCGACCCTGCGAAATTCGTTCCCGCCGGCTATGCCACCTTGCCCGGCTGGAGCTATCGCAACCAATGGTGGGTCAGCCACGACGATCATGGCTGCTACACGGCGCGCGGCGTGCGCGGCCAGATGATCTGGATCGATCCGGTCGCCGAAATGGTCATCACTCGGCTCGGCTCGCACCCGCTCGCCGGCAATGGCAATTTCGATCCGACTTCGCTGCCGGCATGGACCGCGGTGGCGAAGCTGCTGATGCGGTAGTGCCGATGCCGTCACACGAAATACACGTAATTGTCACAATCCTCGGCTAGCCGCGGCGGATGAGGGCAATCCGCATTGCAGCTGGCGATCCGGTCGGCGCCGTGCGGCTGGCCGCCCGCGGGCTCTGGCTAACCGGCGCGCTAGGCATCTGCCTGCCGCTGCACGCGCTGTGGCGGACATTCGGCAAGCCGTCGCCCTGGGCGCGGCAGTTCCTGTGGCAGGCGGCGCGCGCCTGTGGCGCCCGGGTGACCATCGTCGGCACGCCGCTGCGCCACGATGTCTTTTACGTCTGCAACCACCTGTCGTGGATCGACATCCCGATCCTGGGCGGCATCACCGGCACGGCATTCGTTTCACAGGACAAGATCCGCGACTGGCCGATCATCGGCTGGCTGGCGCAATTGAACCACACGGTGTTCGTGTCGCGCACCGATCGCATGGCCGTCGACACCCAGATCGCCGAATTGCGCGCCGCGCTCGCCGAGCGCCAGCCGGTGGCGATCTTTCCCGAAGGCACGACGACCGACGGCCGCAGCCTGCTGCCGTTCAAGCCGCCGCTGTTCCAGGTGCTGCTGCCGCCGCCACGGTCGCTGCAGATCCAGCCGGTGGTGCTCGATTTCGACGATGGCGGCAAATCACTGGCGTGGATCGGCGAGGAGACGGCGCCGGAAAACGCCTGGCGGGTGTTTCGCCGCCCCGGCAGTTTCGACGTGAAGGTGCATTTCCTCGCTCCGTTCGAGCCCGGCGACCATGCCAACCGCAAGGCGATTTCGGCCGAATCGCGACGCCGGATCGCGGCCGGCCTGTCGGCGGCGCTGGGCGGGGCGGAGGTCGCCTGATGACTTCGCGCGCGCGCCGCGCTAACCCCGACGCATGAGCCAGCCTGCCTTTCCCGCCACCCGTCTCCGCCGCACCCGCTCCGCGCCATGGAGCCGCGCGCTCCATGCCGAAAACACGCTGAGCCCGGCCGACTTGATCTGGCCGATCTTCGTCACCGAAGGCAAAGGCGTCACCGATCCGGTCAAGACACTGCCCGGCGTCAACCGGCGTTCGGTCGACAATCTGGCGGCAGCGGCGCGCGAGGCGGTGGCGCTCGGTATCCCGTGCGTTGCGTTGTTCCCCAACACCCAAGGCCATCTTCGCACCGAGGACGGCAAGGAAGCCTTGAACCCCGCCAATCTCGTCTGCCAAGCGATCAAGGCGCTCAAGGATGCGGCACCCGAGCTCGGCGTGCTGACCGATGTCGCGCTCGATCCCTATACCAGCCACGGCCATGATGGCCTGATGCACGACGACGGCCGCATCCTCAACGATGCGACGGTGGAGGTGCTCGTCGGCCAGGCGCTCAACCAGGCGCGCGCCGGCTGCGACGTGATCGCCCCCTCCGACATGATGGACGGGCGGATCGCGGCGATCCGCGCAGGGCTGGAGGGCGAAGGCTTCGACCTTGTCCAGATCATGGCCTATTCGGCGAAATATGCCTCGGCTTTCTACGGCCCGTTCCGCGATGCGGTCGGCTCCGGCGGTTACCTGAAGGGCGACAAGAAGACCTACCAGATGGACAGCGCCAACAGCCGCGAAGCCATCCGCGAAGTCGCGCTCGACATCGCCGAGGGCGCCGACAGCGTGATGGTGAAGCCCGGCATGCCGTATCTCGACATCATCCGTATGGTCCGCGACCGTTTCGACGTGCCGGTCTTTGCGTACCAGGTCAGCGGCGAATATGCGCTGATCGAGGCCGCGGTGGCGGCCGGCGTGCTCGAACGCGATCGCGCTGTGCTGGAAACGCTGCTGGGCTTCAAGCGCGCGGGCTGTTCGGGGGTGCTGACCTATTTTGCGCCGCTGGCGGCGCGGTTGCTGAACCGATAGAACCTATTTTTCAATTTCCACTCAGCCCTCACCCGCCATTCACCCAATCCCAGACCTTCGAAATCACCACCGACCCCTCGCCCACCGACGACGCGACGCGCTTCACC
>JANOCM010000025.1:0-1564 GCA_031412175.1 Alphaproteobacteria bacterium | reverse complement strand
GTGATCGTGCGCAGATAGCCGAGGCCACCACCAATGAGCGCACCTATCAGCGGCCCGATGATCGGCAACGGTAGCGCAATCACCGCCCCGGCCGCAGCGCCGACCGCGATATTGCGGCCGAGCACGTTGGGGATGGCGCTTTTCGTCTGCTCGCTCGCCGTCTTGGCGAATTCGGCCGCCTGCTTGCCGAGGTCGCTGTCGAGCACCTTCTTGCCGAGATCGCTTTCGGCAACCTTGCGGCCAAGCTCCTCGGCGGTGGCAAAGGCGCTGTCGGTGGCTTCCGCAACCTTCTTGCCGGTGTCGGTCTCGATGAACTTCTTGCCGGCTTCCAGCGCGTCCTCACCCAGCTTTTCGGCCTTGGCGGCGAAATCGTCGGGCTTGGGCCCGGTCGGTCCGTTGCTGTCGCTCATCTGCCCGTCTCCTGTCGCTGGTTCAACCGTTCGGATAGATCGGGAAACGCGCGCACAGCGCCCGCACCCGGACATTGACCGCCTTTTCGACCGCGTCATTGCCCAAATGCCCTTGGCCATCGCCATTGGCGGCAAGGCCATCGAGCACATCGGCGATCATGTCGCCGATGGCGGCAAATTCGCTCTGGCCGAACCCGCGCGTCGTGCCGGCCGGCGAACCGACGCGGATGCCGCTGGTCTTGGTCGGCGGCAGCGGATCAAAGGGCACGCCGTTCTTGTTGCAGGTGATGCCGGCGCGCTCCAGCGCTTCATCGGCGTCCTTGCCGGTCAGCCCCTTCGGCGTCAGGTCGATCAGCGCCAGGTGCGTATCGGTGCCGCCGGCGACGACCGCACAGCCGCGATCCTTGAGCTTCGCCGCCAGCGTCTGGGCGTTGGCGACGATGCGGACGGCATAGTCCTTGAAATCGGGCTGCAGCGCTTCGCCGAACGCCACGGCCTTGGCGGCGATGACATGCATCAGCGGGCCACCCTGCAGGCCGGGGAAGACGGCGCTATTGAGCTTCTTGCCGAGCGCTTCGTCGTTCGACAGGATCATGCCGCCGCGCGGGCCCCGCAGCGTCTTGTGCGTCGTCGTCGTCACGACATGGGCGTGTGGCAGCGGCGACGGGTGAATGCCGGCGGCGACCAGGCCGGCGAAATGCGCCATGTCGACATGCAGCAGCGCACCGACACTGTCGGCAATCGCCCGGAACCGAGCGAAATCGATAATGCGCGGATAGGCCGAGCCGCCGGCGATGATCAGCCGCGGCTTGTGCTCGCGCGCCAGCCGCTCGACTTCGTCATAATCGATCAGATGGTCCTCGCGGCGCACGCCATATTGGACGGCCTTGAACCATTTGCCGCTCATCGCCGGGGCCGCGCCGTGGGTCAGATGGCCGCCGGCGTCGAGGCTCATGCCCAGGATCGTTTCGCCGGGCTTGACCAGCGCCAGCATCACCGCGCCATTGGCCTGAGCGCCCGAATGTGGCTGGACATTGACCCAGGCACAATCGAACAGTTTCTTGGCGCGATCGATCGCCAGCGTCTCCACCGCGTCCGACGGCGCGCAGCCCTGGTAATAGCGCTTGCCGGGATAGCCTTCGGCATATTTGTTG
>JANOCM010000024.1:0-1703 GCA_031412175.1 Alphaproteobacteria bacterium | reverse complement strand
ATCGCGATCCAGAACCAGCCGATCATCATCAGCGACCCGCCGATCGGTGCCAGCGCCGCCACCATGCGCGGCGCCCCCAGCGCCAGCGCATCGAGATCGGCGGCGAAGATGAAGCTGCCGATGCTGACCGCCCACGCCGGGCGCACGACCAGCGGCGACGATTTCCAGGCGAGCAGCGCGAACACCGCTGCAACATGCGGAAGTTGGAACAGCACACCGGTCATGATCCAGTCGCGGGCCTGCGGATCCTTGATGCCATGCGCGGCGAAGGTGCCGAACGCCAGCGCGATGATGGCGTTGAAGGCGGCAAAGGCGGCGAGGAAGCGAGCGCTGTTCATGCCCCTTCATCGTCGTTCAGCCGCGGTATGGAAAGAGCGGCATTATGGCGACGAACCGCCAGCTTTCGACGATGAACTGCATCTTTCGATAAAGACGACCGTAGCTTTCTGAATATCGTTCATGCGGGGTCAATGTGGCTGGCGGCATATAGCGGGGGCGGGTGACACCGCAGCCGGAGTTTGCCCCCTGTTATCTGGCTGCGACCAAGTGTTTCCCGCTGCGTGACGAGCGCAAAAATGGCCCTCTGCTCCATGCCCCCGGAGCAGGGGGCCTATTTGCTTTGAGGGGCGTGTGGCCGTCAAGCGCAAGGGTGACGCCCGCGCCGGCATCCCCTACATCACGGCGATGACCCTGCGCATCGCCACCTGGAACATCAATTCCGTCCGCTTTCGACTCGATATCGTCGAGCGTTTCCTGCGTGATCACGCCCCCGACGTGCTGTGCCTGCAGGAAACCAAGGTCATCGACGATGCCTTTCCGCACCCGATGTTCGAGGCATTGGGTTACCGCCACCGCCTGCTCAACGGCCAGCGCATGCACCATGGCGTCGCCACCCTGTCGCGCATTCCGCTGATCGAGGAACGCCGCTACGACTGGCAGGACAATGGCGAGGCACGCCACATCGGCGCGCGGTTGGCGGTCGGCCCCGGCGCCGGACTGTTGATCGAGAATGTCTATATTCCGGCCGGCGGCGACGTGCCCGATACCCAGCTCAACCCCAAATTCGCGCAAAAGCTGGCTTTCCTCGGCCGCATGACGCGCTGGTCCGAATCGTTGCGCGACGCCAGCGTCATCGTCGGCGATTTCAACGTCGCGCCGCTCGAATGCGACGTCTGGAGCCACAAGGCGCTGCTCGACGTCGTCAGCCATACGCCCATCGAAGTCGCGGCGCTGGCGGCGCTGCAGCAGAGCCACGGCTGGATCGACATGGGGCGCCACTTTATCGCACCCCCCGAGCGGCTGTTCACCTGGTGGAGCTATCGCGCCACCGACTGGCGGCTGTCGGATCGCGGCCGCCGGCTCGACCATATCTGGGTGTCGCCCGAAATCGCGCCGCGGGCGACGCGATTCGAAGTCGTCGAGGATGCCCGCGATTGGGGCAAACCCTCCGACCACGTCCCGCAACTGCTGACCCTCGACCTGTGAGCATCGCCGCGGGATATCGCGCCGAGGCGGCGGCCGATGCGCTGCGGCGCGGGCGCATCGTCGGCGTCGGCGGGCTGGCGCTGCTGTCGGCGGAGCTTGCCGATGCAACGTCGCTGGCAGCGCTCGAGACCACCACGCGCGCCGGGCTGATCATCACCGCCCGCCGCGCCGCAGTGCTCAACCTCGCCAACCAGCTTGCCGCTGCCGCGGCCGACCCC
>JANOCM010000023.1:0-2101 GCA_031412175.1 Alphaproteobacteria bacterium | reverse complement strand
ACGTCGAAACGCAATTTGCGCCTGCCCGGCAAGCTGACCGACTGCGCGCGCAGCGATTCGGCCGGCACCGAATTGTTCATCGTCGAAGGCGACAGCGCCGGCGGTTCCGCCAAGCAGGCGCGCGACCGCATGACCCAGGCGATCCTGCCGATCCGCGGCAAGATCCTCAACGTCGCCAGCGCCAACGCTGCCAAGATCGGCGCCAACAGCGAAGTCGCCGACCTGATCCAGGCGCTCGGCTGCGGCACCCGCGGCCAGTATTCTCCCGAGGCGCTGCGTTACGAACGCATCGTCATCATGACCGACGCCGATGTCGATGGCGCCCATATCGCGACGTTGCTGATGACATTCTTCTTCCAGGAAATGCCCGGGCTGGTGCGCGACGGCCGGCTGTATCTGGCGCTGCCGCCGCTGTATCGCCTCGCCGCCGGCGGCACCGTCGCCTATGCCCGCGACGATGCGCATCGCCTCGAACTGCTGAAGACAGTGTTCGCCGGCAAGACCAAGATCGAGGTCGGCCGCTTCAAGGGCCTTGGCGAAATGGCGCCGTCGCAGTTGAAGGAAACCACGATGGACCCGTCGAAGCGCACGCTGCTGCGCGTCGTGCTGCCCGACGGCGTCGACGCAAAGGCGGCGGTGGCCGACCTCGTCGAGCGGCTGATGGGGCGCAACCCCGAGCACCGTTTCGCCTTCATCCAGGCGCATGCCGATGCGGTGGATGCCGAGGCGCTCGACGCCTGATTTCGGGGCGGCACTTGACCCTGTGACATTCCCGCTGGCCTAATGGCGGCGTTGAATTGAGGGGTCTGCCATGAACATCCTGCTGCGCTACGTCGCTCCGCTGGCGCTTGCGCTGGCGACGCCGGGGCTGGCGGCGCCTGCCGCGCCCGTCGCCGCGACACCCGCCAACTACAGCCAGCTCGCGACTTTCTTCGCCGAATGGCGGGCGTTCGTCGCACCGCCGGTCAGGAACGGCGTGCCCGACTACAGCGCCGCCGGCATTGCCCGGCAGGCAGCCGCCTTCCCGGCCTGGCAGGCGCGGCTGGCGGCGATCGACACCAACGGCTGGCCGGTCGCGGCGAAAAACGACCATCGCCTCGTCACCGCTGAACTCGCAGCGTTCGATTTCAACCTGCGCGTGCTCAAACCCTGGGCGCGCGATCCGGGTTTCTACGCCAATATCGCGCCCGACTGGAGCGATGTGCCGGCGCACGAGGGCCAGACCGCCGAACCCAACATCGACCTTTACGCCTGGAAATGGCCGCTGAAGCCCGCCGACGACAAGGCGCTGACCGCGGCGCTGGCGGCGGTGCCGGCCAATCTGGCGGCGGCCAAGGTCAACCTCGCCGGCAGCAACGCCAGGGATCTGTGGACCTATGGCAGCGCCGCCTTCCGCGACCAGTCGGCAGCGCTAGCGGCGCTGGCGGCCGGCACGCTGAAGCTGCGCACACTCGACGGCATCATTCCCGCCGACATGACCGGCGCCAGCCCGGCCTTGCGCCAGGCCATCGGCGCAGCGCGCGCCGCAACCGACGATTTCGCCGCCTGGGTCGCCGCCGAAGCGCCGAAGAAAACCGGGCCGAGCGGCGTCGGCAAGGAGAATTACAGCTGGCATGCCAAGAACGTCCTGCTTTTGCCCTATGACTGGGACGCGCAGGTAGTGCTGCTCCAGCGCGAGCTCGATCGCTCGCTGGCCAGCCTGCGGCTCGAGGAGGTTCGCAACCGCAAGCTGCCGCCGCTGGTGCCGCTGACCGACCCCGCCGCCTATGAGAAGCTCGTGGCGACCAAGCAGGCGCGTTTCAACGCGTTTTTTGCCGAAACCGGGCTGTCGACCGGTGAGCCGTATCTTGCCACCGCGATCAACAGGCAGCCCGTCGAATATGCCGCCGAGGGCAGCCGCAATTTCTTCAGCCATGTGACGATGCACGATCCACTGCCGCTGATTTCGCATTTCACCCACTGGATGGATCTGGCGCGGCTGCGCGAGGCGCCCCACGCCAGCCCGATCCGCCGGGAGACGCCGGCGTTCAACATGTACGCCAACCGATCCGAAGGCTTTGCCACGGCGTTCGAGGAAGTCGCCATGCAGGCCGGCCTGTAC
>JANOCM010000022.1:0-6498 GCA_031412175.1 Alphaproteobacteria bacterium | reverse complement strand
GCCGGTCAGCCGCAGGTCACCGTTTACGAGCAGCGCGCCGCGCAAGACGCTGAACGCCATCGCGCCGCCGACGGCATTGCCGCCCGTTGCGCCATTGCCGCCAAGCGCGGCCGCTGACAGGGTCAGCGCGCCACCGGTCGTTATGTTGCCGCGATCGACGGTCACCAGCGCGCCGCCAGCCGTGGCGCTGCCGCCTGCACCCGCCTGGCTGGCGCCGCCGGTAACATCGACGTTGAGGCTGGCGCTGCCGCCGACCGTGATGCTGCCGCCACTGCCGCCGGCGAGGATCGAGGCCGCGGCGAGCTTGATCGTGCCGCCCGTGGCATTGCCCGCCGCACCGCCGCCATCGACATTGCCGCCCAGCGCGGTGAGATCGACGTTGAGATCGCTGTCGGCGCCGGTGATGGCGATCACCGATCCGGCATCGGCGGCCTGGATCGTCAGGCTGCCGCCGCTGGCATTGCCCCCGACACCGCCCCCGACGCCACCGTTGCCGGCCACCGCCTGGGCAAGGACATCAAGGCCATTGGCAACCGTGATGGTGCCGCCATTGCTGGCGATGATGCTGCTGGTGCCGGCCGAGGCCGCGCCGCCGGTCGCATCGGCGCTGCCGCCGCGGCCATCACCCAAAATGGTCAGGCCGGGCAGTGTGATGCTGCCGACTTCGGCGCGCAGATCGACCTTGCCGCCCGCGCCGAAGCCGCCGGTCAGCGCGTCGCGCGCATCGGCACCGCCCGCGGTCACGTCGATTGTCAGCGGATTGGCGACCGCCAAGGTCCCGGCGCTCGTGATGGTCACCTGGCCGCCACTGGCGTCGCCACCGACGAAACTGTCGGAGCTGAAGATCGCACCCGGGGCGCGGATGCCGAGGTTACCGGTAAAATCGAGTGTCCCACCGGTCGTCGTGGTCACGCTGACGTTGCCGCCGATAACACCGATGCCGGCGAATTCGGTCGATTCGGCGCCGGCATCGAGGGAAATAGTGCCGTTGAGCGTCGCAGTGCCGCCGTTGCTAGCGGTGGCGACGCTGACATTGCCGCCGCGCGCCGCGCCATTGAAGCCGCCGGCGGCAAAGCTGCTGCCGTCGCCATTTACAGCGAAAGTACCGCCATCGACGAGCAACGACGCGCTGCCGCCGCGGCCGGCAGCGGGCGCATTGCCACCGAAACCGCCGCCAAAGCCGCGTGCCTGTACCGCCAGGTCGCCGCCGATGCTGACAGTGCCGAGCACCGATGCGACGCTCGACACGCCGCCCGCGCCAGCGCCGCTGAGGCCGCCCGGCGCGTCGGCTGAGCCGCCGCGGCCGTCGCTGTTCAATATCGCGCCGCCGGTGATCGTCAGGCTGCCGGTAAACGGCGCAACGCCATTGGCCCATTGCGCCAGCGTCACCGATGCATTGCCGCCGGTGCCGATGCCGCCCTGAGACAACGAAGCGCCGCCGAAACCGCCGGCATCGACGTCGAGGCTGCCCACCGCCATTATGACCGGATTGCCGCCGACGAAGTGCGGGCTTGCGAGCAAGCCGCCGCTGCCGCCGGTGCCATCGCCGCCGCCGGCATCGATGATCGTGCCATAGCCATTGCCGCCGGTGCCGCCGACACCGCGGGCATCGACCGACACCGCGCCCGCCGTGACGCTGCCGCCGCGCGCCAGCAACACCCCGGTGCCGCCACCGGCATTGCCGCCGCGGCCGCCAAGGCCGATCGGATTGCCATCGCCGCCATTGCCACCATTGCCGCCGCGCGCCGAAACATCGAAGCTCGTCGTGCCGAAGGTCACGCTGCTGGTAATCGTCGGCGCGCCGACAAGCCCCGACACGAGGCCGATATTGGAAAAGCCGCCGACGGCGAGCCCGCCGCCGCCGCCAGCCGGGCCGCTGTTGCCAAAACCGCCGTCGCCGCCAAGGCCGCCGGTGGCATTGCCGCGGATGATCACGCCGCCGGTGGCCAGCGTGCTGTTGATCCCGCGCGCGGTCAGGAAAATGCCGGTGTTCGGTCCCGGATCGACGCCGCCGCCGGCCACGATCGCCGCGCCCCCGGCGCCACCCGCCTGGTCGGATCCGCCGCTGCCGCCGCTGCCGCCAAAGGCGCTGGCAACCAGCGTGATGTTCGCCGCCGACAAGCTGGCGGTATCGGCGACGCCGGTGGAAACCACCCAGTCGATGCTGCCGCTGCGGGCGATGCCGCCCGCGCCGCCGCGGCCGCCATAGGCATTGCCGCCGCGCGCAACGGTATCGACGCTGATATCGCCGGTGATCGCCGCCGCCGATGTCAGCACGCGCGCCGTGGAAAGCCCGCCGGTGGCACCGCCGCCAGTGACGCCGGCACCGCCGGTCGCGCCGCTCCGCACCACGACATTTCCGCCCACCGCCAGCGGCCCGGCGTTGATCGCCAGCCGGGTTTCGCCGCCGATGGCGTTGCCGCCATTGCCGACGGGGGTGCCGAAGATGCCGCCATTGCCACCGCGGGCGCGGGCGTCGATGGTCAGGTCGCCGCCGAATGTCAGCCCGGCGGGCGCATTGGTCGCGGCGCGCACGAACACCGCCGTGTTTGCCCCGGACACGCCGGTGGCATTGCCGCCATTGCCGGTCAGCCCGATGCCCCCGGTCACCTGCGCGGTCAGCAGTGTCGGCAGGCCGGTGGTCACCGCGCCGCCATTCTCGGCCTGGAACAGCACCTGTCCGCCGAGCGCGTTGCCGCCGGTGCCGCCTTCGCCGCCAAAGCTGTCGGCAGACAATGTCACCGCGCCATCGACACCGGTGGTGCGAACAACGCCGTTGTCGGCGATGAGCTGGGCTATGCCGCCGGTGCCGTTGCCGCCGACGGCATCGTCCGGCGCACGGCCGCCAAGGCCGCCAGCCGACAGGGTGATGCCGGGGCCACCAACGCGGACTTCGCCGCCGCTGCCGGTGGTGCTGACCAGCGCGAAGCCGCCGGTGCCGTTGCCGGCGGGGAATTGCCCACCCTCGCCATCGGCCAGGATCGTCAGGCTGCCATCGATGCGCAGCAGCGAATTGGTCGCGGCGGTGGCGGCACCGGTGCCGCCGCTGCCATTGCCGCCGCCATCTGCATCGAAGCGCGCGCTGCCGCCGCCGTAGCCGCCGACATCGATCGTCACATCGCTGCCGATGGTCAGCGCTGTGCCGCCCTGCGACAGAAGCACGAAACGCCCGCCGGTGCCGTTGCCGGCGACCACTGCACCGCGGCCGCCAATCCCCAGCGCCCGGCCCTCGGCAAAGCCGGTGATCGACAGCAAACCGCCGGTATCGGCCGAAATATCGCCGAGGCCGCCGGTGCCGCCACCAAAGCCGTTGCCACCTGTCCCGGTAGTGCTGTCGCCGCCAAAGCCCGATATGTCGACCGTTGCCGCGCCATTGATGGTCAGGCTGGCGCCACCCTGCGCGAGGATGCGCGCGACGCCGCCGCGCCCGATGCCGCCATCGCCGGCGGTGCCATCACCGTTGCTGTCGAAGCTGTCGCCGCCGCTGCCGATAGCGCTCGCCGACGCACCGCCGACGGTCAGCGATGACGCCGCTCCCCCGGCGGCGTTGATCACCGCCGTACCAGCCGTCCCGGTGCCCCCGGCGCCGTCGAGCCCGCTGCCGCCGATCCCATCGGCAACGGCCACCAGATTGCCCGCCACCAGCGTGCCGCCGCTGACCGACGAGATGCTGGCACTGCCGCCGGTACCGGCGCCGCCGGCCTGCCCGACCGCCGCGGCCACGTCGCCAAAGCCGCGCGCCGAGGCAGTCAGCGTGCCACCGACGCTCAACGTCGCGCCGAGTTCGGCAAAGACCAGCGACTGCCCCGCGTTGCGCGCCGCGCCGCCGGCCAGCGACGACCGCGCATCGCTGCTGATCAGCGCGTTGCCGGCAACCGTCGTCGTGAAGCCCGATGTTGCCACCAGCGTCGCGACGCTGCCGGCCTGCAGGCTGAGGTCGGACGCATAGCTGGCAATGCCCTGCAAGTTTACGGCGCGGGCATCGGTCTTGGCGCGGCCAAGCACTGCCGACGTGTAATTCGTGGCATCGAGAGCGATACTGGCATTGCCGCTGCCACCGCCCGGCAATTCGGCAAAGGCGACGCCGGTGCTGGCCTCGGTGATGTTGTGCCCCGCCGACAGCACGATGGTGTTGCCGACGACATTGGCGGCGCCGGCGATATCGAAACCCAGATTGCCGTTGCCGGCGACAAGCAAGGTCACCGCGTTGTTCTTGGGCATCGCCATCAGGTAGATGCGGTGGCTCTCGCCGGCCGCGGCCGCCGCCCCGGTGGTGGTGCCGGTGTGGGTGACCGCACCCGCGACATCGGTGCCGATGGTGGCGGTGACATCGAACAGCCCGGCGTTGTAGGTAATATCGACGGCCTCGGCGGCGACCAGCGCGGCGCTGCCGTTGACGGCGATCGCCCCGGCCTGGACGATACGCGGCGCCACCGCGACGATATACGATCCGGCATTGAGGGCATTGATCTGCGCGCCGGCGGCGATATTGACCGCCGCGGTGCTGCCCGACGCCGACCGCAGGCTGTAGCTGCTGCCGTTGAGGAAGGCGCCATTGGCATCGGTGATCGGATCATTGGCGGTCAGCAGCAGATTGCCGATGTTGAACCGCGCCGTCGCACCGATCAGGATGCCGCCCGGCGCATAGAACCACACCGATCCGCCGGCGCTGCTGTTGACGGCACCGTTGAAGGCGATGCTGCGCGTCGGATCGGCGGCGATGATACGATTGAGGACGGTGTAGACGCCACCCGGCGCATTGCCGGCGACATAGTTGGCGGTGTTGCCGGCGGGCAGGAAATTGATCGGGCCACCGCCGATGCCGACGTCGCTTGGCGTCCAGTTGATTGTCGCCTGCGGGCTGTTGACCGAAATCGTGTCGACGTTCCCGGTGCGGATGATGTCGACGTTGCCGAAGCTGTTGACCGCCGTGCCCTGGAACGCCTGGCCGAGCGCCGGCGCGGTCGCCAGCGGTTGCGCGACGAGCATGGCCGCGAGGACATGGCGCGACACGCCGCCGATCGCGTTGGTGTATCGGGCCATCAGCGGTTCCCCCACGGCACGAGACGCGTCGTCAGCGACACCAGCACGCGAACATCGCCGCTTTGCACCGGCCCGGCATCGCGCACCGGTACGGCAACGGTGAGGTCGAGCCGCGCCTTGTCGGCCCAGCCGAGCCGCGCGCCGGCGCCCACCGATGTCACCTGCAGCGGATCGAACCCCGCCGGCGTGCCGCGATTCCACACCCATTCGGTGTCGACAAAGGCATAGGGCTGCACGCCGAATTGATATTCGGCCAGGATTCCGACGCGATCATAGCGCAATTCGGCCTGGAATCCGACGCCGCTGTCGCCGGCCAGCGTGCCGGGCGCATAGCCGCGGCCGATCGTGTAGTTGCCGGCGGCGAACTGTTCGATCGAAAACAGCGGCGCCGACGAAATCTGCGCGCGCGGCAGGATCGCCAGCGTCATCGACCGGGCAAAGCGCCATTCGGCAAGCCCGGTGAAGCGCAGCACCGTCGCCGTCGGGCTGCCGTCGGCAAGGCTGGGCGGCACCACCGTGCCGGCGCAATTCAGCGGACTGGCGAGACAATTGGGGCTGGCATCGAAGATATCGAGGCCCTGGCGCAGCTCGAGCGCGCCTGCCAGATGCCAGGCGATGGTGCCGCCGGGGCCGACCCCGCGCATGTCGACCGCATCGAAATCGAGCCGGCCATAGAGCACGCGCAGCCGATCCTCCGACAAGCGCTGGTCGGCGAGCCCGACCCCGGCGTTGTAGCGGACGCGCTGGTCGACAAGATCGAACCCCAGCGCGGTGTTGAGCGTCAGCGCCTGCGAGCGGACGACGGGGTAGCTCGCCTCGACATTGGCGATCAGCGAGCGCGCGCGCACCGACGCCGCGGTGTTGCCGACATCGGGCGCCGTCCACGCATAGGTGAAATGCCCGCCGAGCCGCAGCCCCTCGCCGCCAATGGCAAAGTCATGGCCGAGTTGCAGGACCTGCTGTTCGTCGAAATCGGCGGTCGAATAGAAGGACGCGGTGGTGCGGTCACCCAGCCCGGTCAGGCCGTTGTATTCGACCCGCAGCTGCCCGCCCCAGCGGCCGGTTTCCGACGGCGCATAATTCTGCAAATTGGCATCGATCGCCAGCGGCGTGCGCCGCACCGACACTTCGCCGATCATGTCGCCAGGTGCGGTTCCCGCCGGTTTCAGCGACAGCCGCACGTCGAGGCCGGGGATGTCGCGCGCCAGCAGCAGATAGCGTTCGGCGGCGATGCGATTGAACACCTGCCCCGTGGCGATGTGATCGAGATAGCGCGCCGCCTGGCGTTCGTTGGCGCCGGCGTCGCCGCGCACGCGCACCGCGGTCAGCCGGGCATAGAGCACCTCGAACGTCACCGCGCCGCCCTCGATGCGCTGCGTCGGCACCTGCACGGCGGCGAGATAGCCCTGGCGGCGCAGGATGGTGGCGGCGGCATCGCGGATATCGCAGACGACG
>JANOCM010000021.1:0-12074 GCA_031412175.1 Alphaproteobacteria bacterium | reverse complement strand
TCTCGGCAAGGTGGCGCTGATCACCGGCGGGTCGGCGGGTATCGGCGGCCAGGTGGCGCGGCTGCTGGCGCTAGCCGGCGCCAAGGTGATGATCGTAGCGCGCCGCGAAAGCGAACTGGCGGCGGCGCGCGAGCGCATCGTCGGTGAACTCGAGGACATTGGCTTTTCGGGCGTCGAGCGCCGGGTGCGCACGCTTGCCGACATCGATGTCGCCGACATGGCCTCGCTGCGCCGCGCCGTCGATGAAACCATCAAGGCGTTCGGCCGCATCGATTACCTGATCAACAACGCCGGCGTTTCGGGGGCCGAGGAAATGGCCGTCGATATGGACATCAAGGCGTGGCGCAACACCCAGAACGCCAATCTTATCTCCAACTATGCGCTGATGCACATGGTCGTTCCGATGATGAAGGCGCAGGGGTCGGGCTATATCCTCAATGTTTCGAGCTATTTCGGCGGCGAGAAGTTCCTCGCCGTCAGCTATCCGAACCGCACCGACTATGCCGTGTCAAAGGCCGGGCAGCGCGCGATGGTCGAAAGCATGGCGCGGCACCTGGGGCCGGAAATCCAGATCAATGCGATCGCGCCGGGGCCGGTGGATGGCGACCGGCTGGCGGGGCTGGGCGGCAAGCCGGGGCTGTTCGAGCGCCGCGGCCGGTTGATCCTCGAGAACAAGCGGTTGAATGCCGTGCACTCGGCGACGGTCAAGGCGATCCGGCGCGGCGAGAAAGTGGAGAGCATCCTCAACCGGCTGGCGCGCAACGACACGGTGCAGTTGAGCCATGACAAGACCGTGCCGCAGGAATTGCGCGAGCTGGCACTGGCCTGCGCCCGCGAAGGCGACGAGACCTGCTGCTGGGATCGCTATCTGCTGACGCCGATGCTGGCCACCAAGCTGGTCAAGCGGCTGCGCCTCGGCGGCTATTTCCTGCAGAGCGATTGGGCGACGAAGCCCGATGACGGCCTGTTGCTGCGCGTGCCGCCCGATGACCAGCCGTGGCTGCCCGGGCCGCAGATCGCCCGCGAGGCGGCGAAAGTCCGTTCCGGCGTGCTGTCGCAACTGCATCTCGGCAAGATGCCGACCGAAGGCGAAGTCGCGCAGGCAACGGTGTTCTTCCTCGCCGATCGCGCCGTCTCGGGCGAGACCTTCATGCCGTCGGGTGGCCTCAACGTCGAGCGTTCGACGACCGAGCGCGAATTGTTCGGCAGCCCCAAGCAGGAACGGCTCGACCAGATGGCCGGCCGCACCGTCTGGCTGATCGGCGAGCATCTTACCGACTATATCGCCGAAAGCGCGCGGTCGTTCATCGCGGCGAATGTCACGCGGGTGGTGCTGCTGACCGGCACGGCCAAGGGCGCCGAGACGCTGGCCGTGGCGATCGGCGCGCCCGACAAGGTTGTGTCGCTTGTCGTCGGTGATGATATCGAGGCCAGTCTCGATCAGGCGATCATCGAATGGGGCTATCCGACGACGATCGTCTCGACGCCGTTCAAGCCGCTGCCCGATGCGCTTTTCGAAGGCGACTCGCCACTGGATGCCGCGGGCTTTGCCGATGTCGTGGAAACCAATTTGACGCATCATTTCCGCGTCGCCCGCAAGGTGTCGCTGTTCGATGGCTGCCAGCTGGTGCTGGTGTCGCCCGACGTGCCGATGGGGGCAGGGGGAGGTGGCCCGGCCTTTGCGCTCGCCAATTTCGTCAAGACGACGCTGCACGCCTTTACCGCCACCATCGCGGTGGAGAATGAGCGGCTGGTCCACGACGTGCCAGTCAACCAGATCAACCTGACGCGGCGGGTGCGGTCTGAAGAGCCGCGCAACCAGGCTGAGCACGAGGAAGAAGTGAAGCGCTTCGCCCGCGCCGTTCTGCTTGCCGGCGCGCCACTGCCCGATGCCGAGGATTCGCGCTATCGGGCGCGGGTCTATCGCGGGATGTCGATCACGGTCTGATCAATCGGCGGTCGGCAGCGGCAGCAGGATCTCGCAGGTCATGCCGCCGGGATCGAAGCGGCGGCTGACCGTGCCGCCGGTTTCGGCGGGCAGGATGCGATCGATGATCGACGAGCCGAAGCCGGTGTGGCTGGGCACGGCAAGCCCGGTCAGGCCGCTTTCGACCCAATCGATCTGCAGCGCGCCGTCGGTCGCACGCTGCCAGCCGACGCGCAGCCGCCCCGCCGGTGTGCTCAGCGCGCCATATTTGACGGCATTGGTCGCCAGTTCGTGCAGCGCCATGCCGAGCGCCTGGGCCACCCGGCTCGACAGCGCGATGTTGTCGCCCGTAACGACGATCTGCCCGGCCCACTGCGGCGCATAGGGCTGCAATTCGGCGTCGACGAGTTCGGCGAGGCCGAGATGTTCCCAGCCGCCGTGGACGAGCATCTGGTGGGCGCGTGCCATCGAGGCGATGCGTGGGTCGAAATCGGCGATGAACTGGCTCATTGTCGAAGTGGAGCGCGCCGTGCGCCGGGCGATCGCCGACACCTTGGTCAGGATATTGCGCACGCGGTGATCATATTCCTGGCTGATCACTTCGCGCATGCGCTCGGCGGCGACCTCGCTGGTGACATCGGTGGTGTTCTGCATGACGCCGATAATGCTGCCGTCGCGCGACCGCACGGGCTGGTGTGTGGCTGTCCAGTACATGTCGCGCACACTGCCGTCGGGTTGCCGGATGGCGAACACCAGCTTTTCGAGCCGACTGGTTTCGCCGGCGAGTGCGCGCTGAAAGCCGTCGTTGATCGCCGCCCAGCGCTCCGGCGCCTCGGGAAAAGCTTCGAAGATATAACGGCCGCCGATATCCTCCCACCGTGACGACGTTACGGCCAAGTAGCGATCATTCGCAGCAACGTAGCGCAGCTGGGTATCGAGGATCATCAGCGGCGTCGGAATTGTTACGAACAGCGATTCATAATCGATCATGAAGGCGCAATCATTGTCAGGCGATTGGTTCCTGATGCACAGTTCCCTGCGCTTTGTCCAAGACTTCACAGCCCGCAAGTGAAGAAATGGCGCTATCGCGCGGCGCGCAACGGCGACCGTGGACATGTCCGATCGTCTTTTGTCTGTTTCGCGTTGTTGCCTATACGCGGTTGTCAGGGTGCTATGAACGCAGCACCCGTATCCGTACCAGCGATATTCAGCGTCCGCGCACGGGATCGCTGCCATCCCAGCCATGCGCCGCCTCGCGCATCATGTCGAAGCCGGCATAGGATGGCAGCGTCAGGATTTCGACGAGTGTGCCCGGCCCGCCGCCGGTGTCCACATAGATGGCGCCGCCGCCGCCCGGTACGCTGAGCGATTGCACGACGGTGCCGCCGGCAGCTTCGGCCGTCGTTCGAGCCGCCGCGAGATCGTCGACGCAGATGCAGATGTGATGGACGCCTTCGTGGCCGGCAACGCGCCAGTCCCTGTAGATCGATGGCGCATCATTGTGCTGGACGATCAGTTCGATCTGGATATCGCCCCAATAACCGATGGCCATCGAAAAATCGATCGGCGACGGTTCGCCCCGGTAGCGGACGTTATCCATCGCAACATGGCCCATCCAGAAAAACGGCCCGGCGCCGATCGTGCCGGTCCAATACGCCAGCGCGGCATCGATATCGGCGGGAACATAGGCGAGTTGCATCACCGTGCCGAGGCTGGCGATGCGCGGCGGTATCATTGTGCCATCGCCCGCATCACCGCAGCGGTGATTTCGTCGCGGTCGGGGTTGCGGCGCAAGGTCAGCCCGCCATTCACCTGCAGATTCTGCCCGGTCATGAAGCATTCGTCGCTGGCGAGGAACACCACCGCAGCGGCGATATCGTCGGAGGTGCCGACGCGGCCGAGCGGGTAGCTGCCGACAAAGGCGTCGAACAGCCCCGGGGTGGCCTGCGCCGCGGCGGTCATCGGCGTCGCGGTCAGCCCCGGCGAGATCGAATTGGCGCGGATGCCGCGCGCGCCGAATTCATTGGCGATGCAGCGGATTACATGATCGGTACCGGCCTTGGTACCCATGTACGCCGCATGGTCGTTTAGCATGATCGTCGCGGTTGCCGACGAAATCTGGATCAGCGATCCGCCGCCCGCCATCACCGGGATCATCGATTGGAACAGCAGGAACGGCCCCTTGAACTGCAGGTCGGCCATCCGCGTCAGTTCGTCTTCGGTGGTATCGAGAAACGGCTTCAGCAGCCCCCAGCCGCTGGCATTGACGACGATATCGACCCCGCCCATGGCCGCTACCGCAAATGCCGCCAGCGCATCGGTATCGCCCTTGCGGGTGATGTCGCAGGTCGCGGCGTGGCCACCGATGTCGGCGGCGAAGCGATCGAGTTCGTCACGATTTCGTCCAGCGACGGTGACGCTGGCGCCTTCCGCCACCAGCCGCCGGGCAATGACCTGGCCCATGTTGTCACGCCCGGCAGCGCCGAGCACGACCGCCCTTTTTCCCGCCAGCCGAGCCATCCGCGCCATCTCCCGTGAACAGGCTGATGGTGCCGGAGGCCGGGTAGTGGCGGCAATGCTGCAATTGGTTAGGCCGCAACCGGCTGCAGCAATTCCAGCAGGGCAGCGGCGGCGGCGGCCGACGAGGCGGGGTTCTGGCCCGTGATCAGCTTGCCATCCGTGACCGCCAGCGACTGCCAGTCGCTCACTTTTTGATAACGACCCCCGAGGCGCTGCAACTCGTCCTCGACGAGGAAGGGCACGATATCGGTGAGGCCGACCGCCTCTTCCTCGCTATTGGCAAAGCCGGTGACGTGGCGGCCCTCGACCAGCGGCCTGCCCGCGATCGTGGCGTGGCGCAACACGCCCGGCGCATGGCAGACGGCGGCAATCGGCTTGCCGGCGGCGGCAAAGGCCTCGATAAGCGTGATCGACTGCGGATCCTCGGCGAGGTCCCACATCGGGCCATGACCGCCGGGATAGAACACCGCGTCGAAATCCTGCGCGTCGACGTCGGCGAGCCGCACAGTGTTCGCCAGCGCCTGCTGCGCCGCCGGGTCGGCCTTGAAGCGGTGCGTGGCGTCGGTTTGCCCCTCGGGCGTATCGCTGACCGGATCAAGCGGCGGCTGGCCACCCGCCGGGGAGGCAATGGTGACATCGGCGCCGGCATCGCGGAACACATACCAGGGCGCCGCGAACTCTTCGAGCCAAAAGCCGGTTTTCTTGCCCGTATCGCCGAGCTTGTCGTGCGAAGTCACGACCATCAGAATCTTCATTGCCAATATCCTTGCAGCTGCCGCGCCGCGGCGGTCGAAGGGGGCAACGCGCCGGGCGAGCGATCGATCCGAACCGGTCAACACGCCGCAACCCCGGATCGGTAATGCCGCACCGATGCGCGGCCATCGCTTAATCCTATTTGACTTGCCTCATTGCGGTGCCGACCATGATGGCCATGACGCAGCCGACCGAACTGCCCGACATCATCGCGGCACATGCAAACCGCGATGGCGCGTTGCTGCCGATCCTCAATGCCGTGCAGGCGCGCTTTGGTTGCATCGACGAGGCCGCGGTTCGCACGCTGGCTGCGGCGCTCAACCTCAGCCGCGCCGAAGTCCATGGCGTTGTCAGTTTCTACCATGATTATCGCGCCGTTCCCGCCGCCTTGCCGGTCGTCAGGCTGTGCGGTGCCGAAGCCTGCCAGGCGCGCGGCGCCGAGGCGCTCGCCGCCGCGATCGCGCCCGTGGCCGCCGGCCGGGTGACGATCGAGACGGTCTATTGTCTCGGCCTGTGCAGCGTCGGCCCCAATGCCATGGTCGGCGGCGCCGTCCATGCCCGGCTCGACCTGCCGGCGCTGTCGGCGTTGATTGCCGGGTTGTGACGATGCGAATTTGCATTTCCGATGACGCCCTCGCCATTGCCTGTGGTGCCGATCGCGTCGCTGCCGCTTTCGCCGCCGCGGTGCCTGCAGCCGAAGTCGTCCGCACCTCGAGCTGGGGGATGCATTGGCTCGAACCGCTCGTCGAGATCGATGGCGTCGGCTATGGCCCGGTTGCGCCCGGCGATGTCGCGGCGATCCTCGCCGGCACCGCCGACGCGCTGCGCATCGGTGACGTGGCGGCGCATCCGTACATCGCGCGCCAGACGCGGCTGACATTCGTGCGCGCCGGCCGCACCCGGCCGACCAGCCTGGCCGATTATGCCGCAACGGGCGGCTGGGCTGGCCTTGCCGCGGCGCAGCGGATGGGCGCCGCGGCAACGCTCGCCGCGGTCACCGAATCTGGCCTCCGCGGTCGCGGCGGCGCGGGTTTTCCGGCCGGCATCAAATGGGCGACCGTCGCCGCCGCGCCGGGCCCGCGCAAGTTCACCGTCTGCAACGCCGATGAAGGCGACAGCGGCACCTTCGCCGATCGCATGCTGATGGAGGGCGACCCGTTTTGCCTGATCGAGGGCATGGCGATTGCCGGCCTTGCCACCGGGGCCGGGAAGGGCTTCATCTACGTCCGTTCCGAATATCCGCACGCCATTGCCAAGCTGGAGGCGGCCATCGCGCTCGCCGCCGACATCATCGCGCCGTTCGTCGTCGAGGTCCGCGTCGGCGCCGGTTCCTATGTCTGCGGCGAGGAAACCGCGCTGCTCAACAGCCTCGAGGGCAAGCGCGGCGAAGTCCGCGCCAAGCCGCCGCTGCCGGCGCACGCCGGCTTGTTCGGCTTCCCGACCGTAATCAATAACGTGCTGACCCTGGCCGCGGTGCCGTGGATCCTTGTCCATGGCGCGGCTGCCTATGCCGATTACGGCCTGGGCCGGTCGCGCGGCACGATGCCGATCCAGCTTGCCGGCAACATCCGCCATGGCGGCCTGTTCGAAACGGCGTTCGGCGTCACGCTGGGCGAGCTGGTCGATGATATCGGCGGCGGCACCGCGAGCGGCCGGCCGGTGCGCGCCGTGCAGGTCGGCGGGCCGCTGGGCGCCTATCACCCGCGCGCCGATTTCGGCACCCCATTCGATTACGAAGCCTTTGCCGCCGCCGCTGGCCTGATCGGCCATGGCGGGATCGTGGTGTTCGACGACAGCGTCGACATGGCGCGGCAGGCGCGGTTTGCCATGGCATTCTGCGCTGCCGAAAGCTGCGGGAAATGCACGCCGTGCCGGCTAGGGGCGGTGCGCGGCGTCGAGACGCTCGACCGCATCATCGCCGGCGAGCGCCGCGCCGAAAATCTCGAACTGGTCGCCGACCTTTGTGAAACGATGAAATTCGGCTCGCTGTGCGCGCTCGGCGGCTTCACGCCGTATCCGGTGCTCAGCGCGATCCGCAATTTCCCGCAGGATTTCGCCCGATGACATATGCGCCGCAACCCGATTTCGGCACCCCGGCATCGGGCGCTGCCGACCTTGTCACGCTGCAGATCGATGGCCGTAGCCTGACCGTCCCGGCGGGCACGTCGGTCATGCGCGCCGCTGCCGAACAGGGCACGGCGATCCCCAGATTGTGCGCCACCGACAGCCTGGCGGCGTTCGGGTCGTGCCGATTGTGCCTTGTCGAAATCGATGGGGTTCGCGGCACGCCGGCATCGTGCACCACGCCGGTCGCTGCCGGCATGGTGGTGCGTACCCAGACGGACAGGCTGGCAAAGCTGCGCCGCGGCGTCATGGAGCTGTATATCTCCGATCATCCGCTCGATTGCCTGACCTGTGCTGCCAATGGCGATTGCGAGCTGCAGGATCAGGCCGGGGCCGTGGGATTGCGCGATGTCCGCTATGGCGCGGGGGGCAATCATCTCGGCCAGGCCAAGGACGTCTCGAACCCCTATTTCGACTTCGACCCGTCGAAATGCATCGCCTGCTCGCGCTGCGTGCGCGCCTGCGACGAGGTGCAGGGCACGCTGGCGCTGACCATCGCCGGTCGCGGCTTTGAATCGAAAGTGTCGGCCGGATTGGCCAGCGAGGATTTCTTTGGCAGCGAATGCGTTTCGTGCGGCGCCTGTGTGCAGGCCTGTCCGACGGCGACGCTGGTTGAAAAATCAGTGGTCGCCATCGGCACGCCCGATCGCAGCGTCATCACCACCTGCGCCTATTGCGGCGTCGGCTGCAGCTTTCGCGCCGAAATGCGCGGCGAGCAGCTGGTCCGCATGGTGCCGTGGAAGGACGGCAAGGCCAATCGCGGCCACAGCTGCGTCAAGGGGCGGTTCGCATGGGGCTATGCCAACCATGCCGAACGCATCACCACGCCGATGATCCGCGCCCGCATCGACCAGCCGTGGCAACCGGTCAGCTGGGAAACCGCCTTTGCCCATGCCGCATCGGAGCTGCGGCGCATCGAGGCGGACTATGGCCGGGGCGCGATCGGCGGTATCACCTCGTCGCGCTGCACCAACGAGGAAAATTTCCTTGTCCAGAAACTTATCCGCGCGGGGTTCGGCAACAACAATGTCGATACCTGTGCGCGGGTCTGCCATTCGCCGACCGGCTATGGCCTGAAGACGACATTCGGCACCAGCGCCGGCACCCAGGATTTCGATTCGGTCGCGCACAGCGATGTCATCCTGATCATCGGCGCCAACCCGACCGACGGCCACCCGGTCTTTGCCAGCCGCATGAAGCGCCGGCTGCGGCAGGGCGCGAAGCTGATCGTCATCGACCCGCGCCGCATCGACATGGTCCGCTCGCCGCACATCATCGCCGAACATCACCTGCCGCTGCGCCCCGGTACCAATGTCGCGGTGTTGACGGCGATGGCGCATGTCATCGTCACCGATGGGCTGGCCGATGAAGCGTTCGTGCGCGAACGCTGCGACTGGGATGAATATCAGGACTGGGCGGCCTTCGTGGCGCGGCCCGCCAACAGCCCCGAACATCTGGCGCCGGTGACGATGGTCGATGCCGGCGAATTGCGTGCCGCGGCGCGGCTGTTCGCGACGGGCGGCAATGGCGCCATCTACTATGGCCTTGGCGTCACCGAGCACAGCCAAGGGTCATCGACGGTCATGGCGATCGCCAACCTGGCGATGGCGACCGGCAATATCGGCCGGCCCGGGGTGGGGGTGAACCCGCTGCGCGGCCAGAATAACGTCCAGGGCGCTTGCGACATGGGCAGCTTCCCGCACGAACTCGCCGGCTATCGCCATGTTTCGGATGCTGCAGCGCGGGCATTGTTCGAGGCGGAATGGGGCGTCGCGATCGATCCCGAACCGGGCCTGCGCATCCCCAACATGCTCGACGCTGCCGTCGATGGCCGATTCAAGGCGCTCTATTGCCAGGGCGAGGACATCCTCCAGTCCGATCCCAATACGTCGCACGTGGCGGCGGGTCTCGCGGCGATGGAATGTGTCATCGTCCACGACCTGTTTCTCAACGAAACCGCCAATTACGCGCATATCTTTCTGCCGGGTTCGACGTTCCTCGAAAAGAACGGCACCTTCACCAACGCCGAACGCCGCATCCAGCCCGTGCGCAAGGTGATGGCGCCGCTGACCGGGCTCGAGGACTGGCAGGTGACGCAGGGGCTGGCCAATGCGCTCGGGCTCGGCTGGCATTATGGCCACCCGAGCGAGATCATGGACGAAGTGGCGCGGTTGACGCCGAGCTTTGCCGGGGTGTCGTTCGATCGCCTCGATGCCGCCGGATCGCTGCAATGGCCGGTCACGGCGGCAGCGCCAGAAGGTACACCGGTGATGCACGTCGATGGCTTTGTGCGCGGCCGCGGCAAGTTCGTCGTGACCGATTATGTGCCGACCGACGAAAAAACCGGGCCGCGGTTTCCGCTGCTGCTGACCACCGGCCGCATCCTGTCGCACTATAACGTCGGCGCGCAGACGCGGCGGACGGCCAATGTCGCCTGGCACAAGGAGGATGTGCTCGAAATCCACCCCGCCGATGCCGATGATCGCGGCCTCAAGACCGGCGACTGGGTGCGGCTGGCAAGCCGGTCGGGGGCAACGACGCTGCGCGCCCAGGTCACCGATCGGGTGGCGCCGGGGGTGGTCTATACGACCTTCCATCATCCGGCGACCCAGGCCAATGTCGTGACCACCGAATATTCGGACTGGGCCACCAACTGTCCCGAATACAAGGTGACGGCGGTGCAGGTGGCGCCATCGAACGGGCCGAGCGAATGGCAGGAAGACTATGCGGCGCAGGCGCGCACGTCACGGCGCATTGCGGTGCCGGCGGCCGAGTGAACACGCCAATGACGACCCACGACAATCTGGTTGCCATGGCGAACCAGATCGCCCGCAATTTTGAGGTGCTGGGCGACGCGGCAGCGGCGGCGGCGACCGCCAATCATCTGCGGCTGTTCTGGGCGCCGCAACTGCGCGCCGCCATCACCGCGGGCGATGCCGGGCTGACGCCGGTGGCGAGCGCCGCGATCCGGGTGTTGCACGCTGATGGACTCTAGCCTTTCGCGCGGCTTTGCGTGTGTCGATGCTTCGGGCGCGGCGCGTGCCATCGGCCGCGCCATCGCGGTGGAGCAGCCCTGCGCGGTCGAGGTCAATGGCCTCGGCTATGCGGTGATGATGCTGACGCCGGTCGATCTCGAGGACTTTGCCTGGGGTTTTGCGCTGTCCGAACGCCTGATCGATGGCAAGGACGGCTTGCTGTCGGTCGATGTCCAGCACGGCACCGCCGGGCTGTTCCTGCGGCTGACGACGGCACCGGCGTTGCAGACTCGCGTGCTTGAACGGGTGCGCCACCGGGTTTCGGACGCGTCGTGCGGGCTGTGCGGCATCGAAAACCTCGAACAGGCACTGCGGCCGCTGCCGCGCGTCCAGCGCGAGCGCCCGGTTGCCGCGGCAGCGGTGTTCCGGGCGCTGGCAGCGATGCGCGCCCACCAGCCGCTGAACGGCGAGACCGGCGCCGTGCATGGCGCGCTCGACTGTACCGAGGACGGCAGCATCCTGGTGGCGCGTGAGGACGTCGGCCGCCACAACGCCTTTGACAAGACCGTCGGCGCGATGCTGCGGGCGGGGCAGGGCTGGGGGGCCGGCTTTGCGCTGCTGTCGTCGCGCTGTTCGTACGAACTCGTCGAAAAGGCGGCGTTGGCGGGCTGTGCGACGCTGGTCACGGTGTCGGCGGCAACGTCGCTGGCGCTCGATCGCGCCGATGCCTGCGGGCTGGAACTGCTGTCGCTGGCGCGGCCGGATTCGTTCCTCCGCGCCGCACCGGATCGCGATGCCCCCTTCACAGCGGCACCTATTGCTGTGAAGCTCGGCGCTGCCCCGGGGGACGGGTCTGTTCGATAAACCGGGGATCCGATCTTGCCAGCCACCGCCGCGACGACCGACCATCCGCAGGAACTCGGCCGGACGCTGAAATCGCGCCATGTCTCGATGATCACCTTTGGCGGGATCATCGGCGCGGGGCTGTTCGTCGGATCGTCGACCGCCATCGGCAGCATCGGTCCGGCGGCCGTCGTCAGCTACGCGCTCGCCGGGCTGCTGGTGCTGCTGGTCATGCGGATGATTTCCGAAATGGCGATCGCGATGCCCGGCGTGCAGACCTTTCCGGATTTTGCCCGCACCGGCGTCGGCAACTGGGCGGGTTTTGTCGTCGGCTGGCTCTACTGGTATTTCTGGGTCGTCGTCATCGCCATCGAGGCGATTGCCGGTGCCAAGATCATCTGCGGCTGGTTCCCGCAGTTCGAAATCTGGCAGGTCGGCGTCGCGCTGATGGCGGTGCTGACCGGCGTCAACCTGATGTCGACGCGATCCTATGGCGAGTTCGAATTCTGGTTCGCCTCGATCAAGGTGGTCTCCATCCTGGTCTTTATCATCGTCACCGGTGCCTATGCATTCGGGATCACGTCGCCCGCTGGACCGACCTTTGCCAATCTGACCGCGCATGGCGGTTTCGCGCCGTTCGGCGTCACCGCGATCCTCGCCGGCGTCTCGACGACGATCTTTTCGCTGTGCGGGGCCGAGATCGCCACCCTGGCAGCCGCCGAATCGAACGAAGGCGCCACCACCATCGGGCGGATGACGGTATCGGTTTCGGTGCGCATCCTCGTGTTCTTCGTGCTGTCGATCCTGATGATCGTGTCGGTGGTGCCGTGGAACGAGATCCTGCCCGGCGTGTCGCCCTTTGCCCATGCGCTGCGCCAGATGGGCTATCCGGCGGCCGACCTGATCATGAACTCGATCGTGCTGATCGCGGT
>JANOCM010000020.1:0-12023 GCA_031412175.1 Alphaproteobacteria bacterium | reverse complement strand
ACCCGCCAGGCGACACGCGCCTGCAGATCGGGTGAGGTGTACAGCGTGCGGATGCCGCCGGTGACATAGCCGGTGCGCTCGCCGGTCAGCAGCGACTTGTTCATCCAGCCGATCGTGCCATCGGGATCGCGCACCTGCCGCCAGATGCCATATTCGCGGATGATCTCCACCGGAAGGCCGCGGCGTTTATATTCCCAGGCGATCGGGAAGCGCCGGTCGTCGGGGCCGGTGCGCAACATCGCGCTGTTGGATTTCAGCGAGACGAAGCGCGGCACCGGCAAGTTGGTGGTGCCATCGGCGCGTTCCTCCACCGCGGCGGCGGGGATGGCGGCGATCAGCAGCAGGCCGGATACGAGGATCGAAACAGGGTGGCGCACCGCCATGTCTTGACGCACCCGGCGGCGCGGGGCAACCCTTGGCGCATGGCTCCTGCATCCAATGTCCGCCCCCGGCCCAAGGTGATCGTGACGCGGCGGCTGCCGCAGGCGGTCGAAACACGCATGGCCGAATTGTTCGATGTCGAGCTCAACCTTAGCGACGAGGCGATGACGCAGGACCAGCTCGCCGATGCGGCGCGGCGCTGCGACGTGCTGGTGCCGACGGTGACCGACGACATCGACGCCGCGGTGATGGCCGCCGCGGGGGCCGCAGGGCGGCTGAAGCTGCTCGCCAATTTCGGTGTCGGCGTCGATCATATCGACCTCGCCGCAGCGCGCGCCGCCAATGTCGTCGTCACCAATACGCCCGGCGTGTTGACCGACGATACCGCCGACATGGTGATGGCACTGATCCTCAGCGTGCCGCGCCGGCTGGCGGAGGGCGAAAAGCTGGTGCGCGCCGGCGAATGGCGCGGCTGGTCGCCGACCGGCATGCTCGGCCATCGCATCACCGGCAAGCGGCTCGGCATCATCGGCATGGGCCGCATCGGCCGCGCTGTGGCTACACGGGCGCGCGGGTTCGGCCTGACCGTGCATTACCACAACCGCCACCGCCTGCCGCTGGAAGTCGAACATGAGCTCGAGGCGACATGGTGGGACAATCTCGACGCGATGCTGGCGCGGGTCGACATAATCACCATCAACTGCCCGCACACGCCGGAAACGCATCATCTGATCGGCGCCAAGCAGTTCGCGCTGATGCAACGGCAGGCGTATATCATCAACGCGGCGCGCGGCGAGATCGTCGATGAAAGCGCGCTGTGCGAGGCGCTGGCGGCGGGCAAGATCGCCGGTGCGGGGCTCGATGTGTTCGAAAATGAACCTGCGATCGATGCGCGGCTGATGGATCTGCCCGGCGTCGTGCTGATCCCGCACATGGGCAGCGCGACGTTCGAGGGCCGCCAGGCGATGGGCGAGAAGGTCATCGCCAATATCCGGGTCTGGGTGGATGGGCATCGCCCCCCGGATCAGGTGCTGGAGGGGTGGGCGTAGCGCGCCCGCGAGCAGCGTAGCTGCGCGCGGAGTCGCGCGCCGCCGGCCGGCGGGGCGGTCGGTTACCCCGACCGAACCCGTCCGACGTCAGCATGGGCTTTGCCCATGCCCTTCGCCCATGCTCTTCACTTCCCGCTCCCAATTTCCACTTTCTTGCGCCCCCACACACCCCCAACCGTAACCCCACGCCACAATCCTCCGAACTCTCTGGCATCCCCGCCACGAGAGGCACTCTCCCCATGCACACCGCCCGCACCCTGTCCGCCATCGCCGCCGCCCTGCTCACCACCGCCGCCAACGCCGCCGACGCCCGCCACCCGACCGTCGTCGAGCTCTTCCAGTCGCAGGGCTGCTCGTCGTGCCCGCCCGCCAACGCCAACGTCAACGCGCTGGCGGCGCGCCCCGACATTCTCGCGCTGTCGTTCGCCGTAACCTATTGGGACGGCCTCGGTTGGAAGGACATTTTCGCCAAGCCGCAGTACACCGACCGGCAATGGGCCTATGCCCGCGCTTTCGGCAACGCCCAGGTCTGGACGCCGCAGGTCGTTGTCAACGGCCGCGCCACGGTCGTCGGCAGCAAGCTGGCACCGCTGCAGGCGCTGATCGCCGGCCATGATCGCGGCGCCGCCGGCCCGGCGCTGAGCATCGCCGACGGCAAGGTCGCCGTCAGCGGCACCACCGCCAGGCCCGCCGATATCTGGCTGGTGCGCTATGACCCGCGCAGCGTCGAAGTCGCGATCAAGGCCGGCGAGAACGGCGGCCGCACCCTGCCCCACCGCAACATCGTCCGTGAACTGGTCAAGATCGGTCGATGGACCGGCGGCACTGCCAGCTTTGCGGTGCCGGCGGCGCGCATTCCCGGCCTTGCCACCGCAACCTTCGTCCAGGCCGGCGCCGGCGGACCGATCGTCGCCGCCGCGCGCGGCTAGGGCTGCCCTCCAAACCCACGCGTTTCCAGTCCCCGGCCCGCCGCCGTCCGGGGGATGGCACCCCCATGGCGGCACCACAGCCAAGGAAGCCGACATGACCAACCTGAAGATCCTGACCGCTGCGCTTGCCGCCGCCGCACTGCTCGGCAGCCCGGCGCTTGCCGCGCCGAAGAAGAGCAAGGCCGTCGATGCGATGGCGACCGACAGCATGAAGCACGATGCCATGGGCGCCGATGCGATGAAGACCGACGCCATGGCCGCCAAGCCCGACGCGATGGCGACCGACAAGATGGCCGTCAAGCCGGCGAAGAAGAAAGCCGATGCCATGGCCACCGACGCCATGGCGGCGCCGCGCTGATCGATTGCCCCTCTGGCGGCTGCGCAATCCCCCGCGCGGCCGCCATTCTGGCCACCTTGCCCGTCCCGATCCCTGTCGGGGCGGGCCTTTTTTTCAGGCGCTGCGGCGATACGCGGTCGGCGTCACGCCAAGGCCCTTGCGGAACGCCGTGGCAAACTGGTTGGGGCTGGCAAAGCCGCAGGCGACGGCGATGTCGCTGATCGGCATTTCGCTGGTCCGCAACAGCCGCCGTGCCGCCGCCAGCCGGGCGCGCATCAGCCAGGCGTGCGGGGGCAATCCCGTCGCTTCGCGGAATGACCTGCACAAATGATAGCGGCTGAGTCCGGCGACCGCCGCGAGGCTGTCGAGCGTCACCGCACCGGCGAGGTTGGCCTCGATATGCGCCTTCAGCCGGGCGAGCGTGCGCGGCGCCAGCGCGTTGCGGGCGCGCGGCGTGCTGATCGCCAGCGTCGAGCCGTGCAGCACCAGCCGCGCCAGCAGCGCCTCGTACCAGCTGTCGCGCGCCAGCCGGGCATCGGGATTGCCGTCGAGATCGGGATCGGTCAGCGCCTGGGTCAGTGCCATCACCAGCGGGTCGGTCCAGCCGATGCGGGGCAGCAGCGCCACCGAACGTGGCTCACGATCGAAGACATCGCGCAGCGTGCGTTCAAAACGCCGCGGCGCGATATAGACATGGGCGAATTCGATCGGACCTTCGGTGCGCCAGCGGAACGCCGTACCGGCCGGCACCACTGTCACCGACCCGAGCGCGACATCGACCGATTGCGCAGCGCCGTCACCACTGCGGCGCACGCGCTTTGGCCCGCCGAGATGCAGCGCCAGATAGTGATGATCGAGCGGTGGCTGCTCCATGTTGGCGCCGGTGCCGACAAAGCGCCGCAGCAAGCCGCCATCGATGGCCTGTAACGGCGGCGGTGCCGCGGTCAGCCGGCTGCCCCATTCCTGGGGAGTGATGGCCAGCGCGCTCACCAGCGCACCAGTCGTGGCAGCAGCAGCCGCGACAGCGATGCCACCAGCAGCACGGCGCCACCGTACCAGACCGCGACATACAGCGGATCGTCGTGGCTGCAATGAAACGCAAAGATGAACGCGCCAAAGCCGGCGGCCGTCAGCCCAGCGGCCATCGCGGTCTGCCCAGGCCGCGTCGAGGCGCCTCGGCGCATCAACAGCCCAAGCGCTGCCACCAGCGGCAACGCCAGGATCGCGACATTGGCGAGGCAATCGACCCCGTCGCGCCAATCGAGCCGCGCCAACAGCACAGCGCTGCCGGCCGCGCCCGCATCGATCAGCCAGCCGAGCACCAGCGCCATCGGCGCCAACAGCGCCAACGCCCGCCACAAGGGTGCGAGGCGCCGCGCCGTCGTCACCGCCGGGTCGAGCGAGACCAGCACTGCCGCCGCCGACAGGCCGGCAAAGACCAGCAGGCTGGCAGCCTTCCACCAGAACGCCATGCCATCCATCGCCTCCGGCATATCGGGTCGCACGCCGCTGATCGCCACGAACAGCAGGATCTCGACAACCACAAGGCCGCCGAGCATCAGCGCCTCGCGCGTCCAGCGGCGCGGCCGCACCGCCGCCAGATCGGCGACGAGTTCATCGATCAGCGGGTCACGGGGCAGGATTTCAGTCGGCATCGTTGCCACTTTCCACGAGACGGGCGAGGCGGCCGAGGCCGCGATGGATGTTGACCTTGACCAGCGCCACCGACTGGCCGGTGCGCGCCGCGGCCTCCTCGATCGACAGGCCGTCGAGCTTGACCAGCCGGATAACCTCGGCCTGCGCCGGCTTCAATGTTGCCATCAGCCCGCCCAGCGCGGCGGCACTGGTCACCGCCGATTCATGATCAGGCGTCGACAGCGTTTCGGGCAGTTCGTCGGCGGCATGGCGTCCGGCACTGCGCAGCCGGTCGATCCATTTGTAGCGCGCGATGCCGGCCAGCCACGGCCCGAACGGCCGCGCCGGATCCCAAGTGTGGCGCTTGGCATGGACGGCGACCAGCGTATCCTGCACCGCGTCCTCGACCGCCGACGGCGGCAGCCGCCGGCTGAAATAGCGCAGCAACCACGGCCGCAATTCGGCAAGCAGGCGGCGATAGGGGGCGGCCTCGCCGGCCTGCGCCGCCGCCATCATCGCACCCCAGCCGTGCGGATCGGAATCGGCGGCGCCTGCCATCACGGCAACCAGCCTAGCCCGCGCAACGACCGCCGCATACAGCGGTCGCAGCGCCGCCGTGCCGTTCATTGCTGCAACCTTGCCGGCATTGCGCTGCGACCCCTGAGAAACACCCTGGTTCCAAGGGTGGTTCGGCGGGGAACGCCAAAAGGTTACGCGGCGCCGGTGCCAGCCGCCGGCCTCAGTCGCCGGTCAGGATGCGATCGACGAGCTGCTTAACCGTCGGCACGAAACCGTTCGAATAGAACGGATCCTTGGCGAAACGGAACGCCGAATGGCCTCCGAACATCAGATTCTGCTCGGTGTCGCCACCATGAACGATGTCCTGCAGGGTCTTCTGGATGCAGAAGCTGCGCGGATCGGCGAGCCGCCCGGTGGTGTTGGTCTCGTTGTCGGCCCAGCTTGAAAAACCGCATTGCGACAGGCAGCCCATGCAGTCGCTCTGGTCCTTGCGGATCACCGCCTTGTCGGCCGGCGTCACGAACACCAGCGTGTTGTCGGGCGTCTTCAGCGCATCGGTAAAGCCGGCGCCATACCAGCCACGCGCCAACAGCAGGTCGTCGCGGGTGACAAAATAGTTTTTGCGCCCCACCCCGACGTCGAGCAGGAACTGGTGGTCGCCGGTCGCGGTCGTCGAGAATGCCACCTGGCGCTCCGAACGGCCTTCGAGGTTGCGCAGGAAGGGATTGCGCACCGCGCTGGAGTAAAACCCCGTCGGCGAGAATTTGTGCAGGAGGATGTCGCCTTCCTCCAATGTCATCAGCCGCTGCTTCCACCCTTCCGGGATCGGGCTTTCCTGGGTCAGCAACGGGCGCGTGCCGAACTGGAAGACGATCTGGCCAAGCTCGGGGTTGTCGATCCAGTCGGTCCATTCGCGCAATGCCCAGACGCCGCCGGCCATGATGATCGGCACCGAATCCGGGATGCCCGATTCGCGCATCGTGGCGCGGAGGTCGCGGACGCGCGGCAGCGGATCCTGCGGCACGCGCGGATCCTCGGCATTCGACAGGCCATTGTGGCCGCCGGCGAGCCAGGGGTCTTCATAGACGACGGCACCCAGCCAGTCCGCCGCCTTTGAATAGGCGCGTTTCCACAGCGCGCGAAAGGCGCGGGCGCTGCTGATGATCGGGTAGTAATGCACGCCATGATGCGCGGCGATCTCGCTCAGCTTGTAGGGCATGCCGGCACCGCAGGTGACGCCGTTGACGAGGCCGCGGGTGCGCGAGAGCACGCCTTCGAGCACGCGCTGGGCGCCGCCCATTTCCCACAGGACGTTGATGTTGAGCGCGCCGACGCCGCGCTGCAGCTCCGAAGATGCCATCTCATAGGCCCGCTGGACCTGCTGCACCGCGCCTTCGATGGCGTATTCGACCAGTTCCTCGTGGCGTTCGCGGCGGGTCAGCGCATTATAGACCTGCGGGATGATGCGGCCGGTCGGATCATAGCTGTCGGCATTGACTGCGGAGATGGTGCCGACCCCGCCGGCCAGCGCCCAGGCGCCCGACGACAGGTGGTTGGTGGCGGCGACGCCCTTGCCGCCCTCGACCAGCGGCCAGATGTCGCGGCCGCCCATCGAAATTCGTTTCAGCCCGTTCAGCATCAGCGTCCGATCTTGTCTCGCGCCCCCGCGCGCATTGCGATGTTGTAAGACCCAAGACGCGCAAAAGCGCAAGCCAATGCGTGCGCGGCGCATGGGCACAGGTGTCACGCCTGGCAGGAACGTTTCGCGGCGGCAGCAGTTTTGTCGGTTCCAACGGAGACAGTCATGCCGACCGATGCCGATCATCCGCTCGCCGAGCGCTTTCGCGATTTTGTCCGCAACCCCGAATTTCCCTGCGTCGGCGCCAAGTCGGCGCTGGGCTGCGGCCGCATGCGCATCCTGGTGGCGCGCAGCCTCGCTTCGGCCTGGGACGATTTGCGCATCCTGCCCGAACTGACCGCGCTTGCCACCAGCTACCGTGCCGATCCGGAACTGTTCCAGTCGCTCGTCGTCGTCTTCGAAGGCCCCGACGACCTCGGTGAGGCGATTTTCGAGCATCATCTGTGGGAACGCGTCCAGTCGCTCGCCGACAAGGACGCCATCTGGTTCGGAGCACCGCACGACAACCGGGTCAGCGACGACCCTGACGATCCCCACTTCTCGCTCAGCTTCGGCGGCGAAGCGTTTTTCGTCGTCGGCCTGCATCCCGGTGCCAGCCGGCCGGCGCGGCGCTTCGAACGGCCGGCGCTGGTGTTCAACCTGCACGACCAGTTCGAAGAACTGCGCCGCCAGCAGCGCTACGACGGGCTGCGCGCAGCGATCCTGAAGCGCGATGTCGATCTCGCCGGATCGATCAACCCGATGCTCGCCCGCCACGGCGATTCATCGGAAGCCCGCCAGTACAGCGGTCGCATCGTCGGCAACGACTGGAAATGTCCCTATGCCGGGCGCGGCGCCGGCGCCGAACTGGAAAGTGAAAAAGCCTGATGCACACGATCCCGCCGCGCAGTGGCACCGCCTTCACGCTCGACCGCGGCCAGCGCTTGACCGTCATCGATCCGCAGGGTGAGCAGGTTGCCGACCTGCTGGCCTTTTCGCGCGCCGATCCCGACGAAGTCATATCGTCGGGGCGGACGCTCGATTATCTCAGCCGCATCTATCTGACGACGCCCGACCCGATCTATTCGAACCGGTCGAACATCCTGCTGCGCATCGTCGAGGACACCGTGGGCCGGCATGATTTCCTGCTGACGCCGTGCTCGCGCGACACATTTCGCATCATCTATGGCGACGAAGCACCGCATCGCGGCTGTTTCGGCAATCTTGCCGAGGCGCTGGCGCCCTATGGAATCGCGCCCGATCGCATCCCGGTCGCCTTCAACCTGTTCATGAACGTGCCCGTCGATGGTGCCACCGGCACGCTGCAGGTGTTGCCGCCACTCAGCCGCGCCGGCGACCACATCACGCTCGAGGCCGAAACCGACTTGCTCATCGGGCTGACCGCCTGTTCGGCGCTGCAATCGAACAACGGCAGCTTCAAGCCGATCCAGTATCGCATCGATTGACCTGGCCATCGGGCGTTCAGGCGTGATGCGGTCTGGTTGTTGCCTATGGTCGGGAACAGGCAGCGGATGCGGATAGCGGCAGCGGTGATCGCGATGGTACTGGCATGGCCTGCCGCCGCGCTGACGCTCGAAGAGGCGGTGCTCGACGAGATCAACTACGCCCGCACCCAGCCGCAGGCCTATGCCAAGGTGCTGCGTGACTATCGCAACAGCTACGACGGCCTGCTGGTCGACGATCCGCTGGAACCCGGCGACCATATGACGCGAGAGGGCGTACGCGCCGTCGACGAGGCGATCCGCTTTGTCGATCGCCAGGCGCCGTTGCCACCACTCGCCGAAGGCAAGGTCCTGGCGCGCGCCGCCGCCGACCATGCCGCAGCGCAGGGCCGGCGCGGCGATGTCGGCCATATCTCCAGCGAGGGGCTCAACCCCGGCGCGCGCGTCGTCCGGCGGGGCGGCGGCATCTATGTGTCGGAGACCATTGCCTATGGCTTTGCCAATCCGATCGCCATCGTCCGCCAGCTGATCGTCGATGACGGTGTCGCCGACCGCGGCCACCGCAAGGTCATCTTCGATCCGCGGCTGCGCTATGCCGGCGCCGGCTGCGGGCCGCATCCGGTCTATACGACGATGTGTGTCATCGATTTCAGCTCGACCGCCGATGGCCGTGGGACAACAGCGGCGCGCTGACCGCCATGCCGAAAACCGTGCCGACTGGGGCAAGGAGCGCATAGACCGCCAGCGGCGTTAATGCTCCTATGCGGTGGTGGACAAACGAATGCTGGATCTGAGCGGGCTGTCCGCGGCGTTGGTGAAACGCCGGCTGACGGCTCCTGTCTGGCTTGATCGGCGTCCCGTCCGGGCGGAGCTGTTCGGCAACGAGCGCCTGGAGGATCATGGCCGCTCGCTGGCGCGCGCCCAGCAGATCGAGAATGGCACGGTGCGGTCACGGCAGCTGCTCAGTCGGCTGGAGGACAATGCCGCCGCGCTGAAGCGCACCTACCGCGAGACCGCCGACGCGCTGGAAAGCGACCGACCGATCGCGCCGGCGGCCGAATGGCTGATCGACAATTATCACATCGTGGAGAAACAGGTCCGCAAGATCCGCGACGACCTGCCGCCCGATTACTACCGCCAGCTGCCGAAACTCGCCGACGGGCCGCTGGCAACGCTGCCGCGCGTATTCGGCATCGCCTGGGCCTATGTTGCGCACAGTGACAGCCTGTTCGAACAGGATCGTTTCCGGCGCTTTGTCGCCGCCTATCAGCAGGTCAACGCGCTAACGATCGGCGAGCTCTGGGCGCTCGCCATTTCGCTACAGCTCGTGCTGGTCGAGAACCTGCGCAGGCTCGCCGATCTCGCCATCGCCGACGAACAGGACCGGGCGCGTGCCGATGGGTTTGCCGACGCACTGTTCGCGGCGCCCAGCGATGCCGTCGCGTTGGCCAGCCTGGCAACAATCGACAGCCAGCAACCCGCGGCGTTCGTCAGCCAGTTGGCGCTGCGGCTGCGCGACGTCGATTCGCGCAGCGAGATCGCCCGCCGCTGGCTCGAATCGCGCGCCGCCAGCGATGGCAGCAGCATCGCCGCGCTCGACACCGCGGCGCAATCCGAACTCATCGCCTCCACGGCGTCGATCCGCAACGTCATCATGGCGATGCGCGCTATCGCCGAGACCGATTGGGGCGACATGGTCGAGGCGCTGAGCCTCGCCGACCGCGTGCTGCACGCCGACGGCAGTTTTGCCGCGATGGATTTCCCGTCGCGCAATCTCTACCGCAACGCGCTCGAGGAACTGTCGCGCGGCTCCGAATATGCCGAAGACGCGGTGGCCAGGCGTGCCATCGCGCTGACCGACGCACGCGTCCGCGATAATGCCGTCGACAAGGACCCGGGGTTCTATCTGATCGGCAATGGCCGGGCGGAACTCGAAGAAGCCATCGGCTATGTCCCGCCGGTCGAAACCCGTCTTGCCCGCCGGGTCCGCGAAGGCGGAATCAAATTCTATATCGCTGCCATCATGCTGGTGGCGCTGCTGCTGGCGCTGGTGCCGCTCGGCGCGCTCGATGCCGTGGCGCTGGGGCCATGGTTCGCAGTGCCGATGCTCGGCGCGGCGCTGGTGCTGGCCATCGAGACCGCCACCGCCATCGTCAACCGCATGCTGGCATCACTGCTGCCGCCGCGCATCCTGCCCGGCCTGGAGCTGGAGGACGGTGTCCCCGCCGACCTGCGCACGCTGGTCGTCGTGCCGATCCTGCTTGGCGGCGACCGCCAGGTCCGCGACGAGATCGCCAATCTGGAAACCCATCATCTGACGGCGCGGGAACGCGCGGTGCACTATGCGATCCTGTCGGATTTCGCCGATGCCGACAGCGAGACGTTGCCAGGCGAGGAGGCCCGGCTGGCCATCGCCCGCGCCGCCATTGCCGCGCTCAACGCACGCCATCCCGGCGACGGCGACAGCCCGCGCTTCCTGTTCCTGCACCGCCGCCGCCAGTACAACCCGGCCGAGCGCTGCTGGATGGGCTGGGAACGCAAGCGCGGCAAGCTGCACGAGCTCAACCGGCTGCTGCGCGGCGCCACCGACACGTCCTATTACGACGCGAATGGCGCATCGCCCACCGTGCCGGGCGGCGTCCGCTATGTCATCACGCTCGATGCCGATACCCAGCTGCCGCTCGGCGCGGTGCGGCGGATGATCGGCAAGATGGCGCACCCGCTCAACCGGCCGCGCTTCGACATGGCGCTGCGCCGCGTCGTCAGCGGCTTTGGCATCATGCAGCCGCGCGTCACCGTGGCGCTGCCGGTGGGGCGCGGCCAATCGGCCTTCGAGGCGCTGGCCGGCGGCCCGGCGGGCATCGATCCCTATGCTGCGGCGGCGTCCGATGTGTATCAGGACCTGCTCGGCGAAGGCTCGTTCACCGGCAAGGGCATTTACGAGATCGACACTTTCATGGCGTCGCTCGCCGGGCGGGTGCCGCCGAATTCGATGCTGAGCCACGATCTGTTCGAAGGCACGTTCGCGCGCGCCGGACTGATTTCCGATGTCGAAGTCGTCGAGGATTTCCCGGTCCGCTACGACGCGGCGATGCGCCGCCAGCATCGCTGGGTGCGCGGCGATTGGCAGCTGTTGCCGTGGATCCTCGCGCTCGATCGCGCGCTCACCGAACGCCTGCCTGGCAACGGCCGCGCCAAGATGGTCGACAATCTGCGGCGCTCGCTTGTCGCACCGGCAATCACTGCGGCGCTGGTCGGCGGCTGGTTCATGGCACCGCCGACGGCGGTATTGTGGACGGTGGGCATTTTGGTGCTGGCGGCGATCCCGCCACTGTTGCCGCTGCCGTCGTCAATCCTGGCGCCGCGCCGCCGCGATGTGCCACTGCGCGCGCATCTCAACACCATCGCCGGCGATATCCGCACCGCGTTCAGCTTGATCGGCCTGCAGCTGGTCACCGTCGCCGACCAGGCGGTGCGGATGGTCGACGCCATCGTGCGCACGCTGATCCGGCTGTTCGTCACCCGCAAGCACCTGCTCGAATGGACGACCGCCGCCAAGGCCAGCGCCTCGCCCAACCCCGGTATCGCCCAATTGTATCGTTTCATGGCGCGATCGGTGCTGTTGACGCTGGTGCTGGCTGGCCTTGCGCTCTGGCTCAACCCCGGCAGCTGGCCGCTGGTGCTGCCGCTGGCGCTGGCCTGGCTGGCGGCGCCGGCGGTGGCCTGGGGTGTCAGCCAGCCGCGACCGATCGCCACCGACGCCCGGCTCGACCCGGCGCAACGCCAGCAGCTTTCCGATATCGCGCTGCAGACCTGGGCGTTCTTCACCAGCCATGTCACCGCCGAGCACAACCACTTGCCGCCCGACAATTTCCAGGAAACGCCCGACCCCATTGTCGCGCACCGCACCTCGCCGACCAATATCGGCCTCTACCTGCTGGTCGTCGCAACGGCGCGCAACTTCGGCTGGTGCCCCCCGGGCGAGGCACTCGACCGGCTGGAGGCGACCTTTGCGACGCTAGCGCGGATGGCGCGCTTCCGCGGCCATCTGTTCAACTGGTACGACACTCGCGACCTGCGCGTGCTCGATCC
>JANOCM010000019.1:0-3034 GCA_031412175.1 Alphaproteobacteria bacterium | reverse complement strand
CTGATCTTCTCGTTCTTCGTCGGGCGCTTTGAATCGATCGCCCAGGTCTCGTGCTATGAATATGATGATCGCGCCGACCGCCGCTATTATGTCGACACCTATGACAACGGCAAATGGCAGGCCAATGGCGAGGGCTACAAGGTCATCATCGCATCATCGAGCCGGGCGCTGCTGTTCCGCCGGCTGCCGTCGCGCGACGCCTATATCCGGCTGTGGGATTATTCGCAGGACCGATCGCTTATGCGGTATCTGATCAAGGACGGGGCGCTCAATTCGCTGCCGTGCCGCGCCACCAGCTGATGCTTTACCGTGATTTGACAGGAACTAGGAACTGACATGGCCGAATTTGCGCTCCCCGCGAACAGCAAGATCAGCTCGGCTGGCAAGCGCTATCCGGCGCCGGCCGGGGCGAAGAACACGCGGGCGTTCAAGATCTATCGCTGGAACCCCGATGATGGCGCCAACCCGCGCTATGACACCTATGAGCTCGATCTCGACGACACGGGCCCGATGGTGCTCGACGCGCTGATCAAGATCAAGTCGGAGGTCGATTCGACGCTGACCTTCCGCCGCTCGTGCCGCGAAGGCATCTGCGGGTCGTGCTCGATGAACATCGATGGCACCAACACGCTCGCCTGCACCCAGGCGATCGCCGACATCAAGGGCGAAGTGCGCATCACGCCGCTGCCGCACATGGAGGTCGTCAAGGACCTAGTGCCCGATTTCAAGCACTTCTACGCGCAATACACCTCGATCAAGCCTTGGCTGCAGACCGTCACCCCGGCACCATCGGGCGAGGAGCGCATCCAGTCGGTCGAGGATCGCAGCAAATTGGACGGGCTGTACGAATGCATCCTGTGCGCCTGCTGCTCGACCGCGTGCCCGAGCTATTGGTGGAACAGCGACAAGTTCTTGGGGCCCGCCATCCTGCTCCAGGCCTATCGCTGGCTCGCCGACAGCCGTGACGAGATGACCGGGGAGCGGCTCGACGCGCTCGAGGATCCGTTCCGCTTGTATCGCTGCCACACGATCATGAACTGCTCGAATGTCTGCCCCAAGGGGCTGAACCCGGCCAAGGCGATTGCCGAGATCAAGCTGATGATGGTCGAACGGGCCGGCTGATTCTCCCGCCTGTCATCCCGGCGCAGGCCGGGACCCATAAACCACAATCTTGCCCGCGAAAGCGCCTACGTCGAATAATTTGTGGTTTATGGGTCCCGGCCTTTGCCGGGATGACAGGGTGGCGCGCTATTTCACCCGCGCAACAACAACCCCGTCCCAGCCCTTGGCGCCGGCCAGTTGCAGGCCTGTTGCCTCGATCCGCGCATCGCCCTTCAGCGCTGCGAACAGCGCCACCGTTCCCAGCGCCTTTTCATCGACCGGCGCCAGTATGTCGCCATTGCGTACGACATTGTCGACGATGATCAGCGTGCCGGGCCGGCCCAACCGTACCGCCCAGTCGAAATAGGCGGCGCCGTTCTGCTTGTCGGCGTCGATGAAGACCAGGTCATAGGGGCCGGCGAGCGTCGGCAGCACGCCGAGCGCACTGTCGCGGTGGAGAGTCACGACCGGCGCCAGGCCGGCGGCGGCGAAATTCGCGGCGGCGACATCGGCATGATGAGGGTCGATCTCGATCGTGTCGACACGGCCGCCCTCGGCCAGCCCGCGCGCCAGCCAGATCGTCGAATAGCCGGCGAGCGTGCCGATTTCGAGAATGCGCCGCGCACCGACCAGCCTTGCCAGCAGATACAGGAACTTGCCCTGCGGCGCCGAGACATTGATGGCCGGCAGGCCTGCCGCCTCGGACCGTGCCAAAGCCGCCGCAAGCACGGCATCGTCGCCGCCAAGGTGCGCCAGCAGGAAATCATCGACACCGGCAAAATCCACCTGTCAGTCCCTTTCGAAGTTGCCGCCGCGACCTGCGCCACCGGCAAAGCGCGCGGCACCTGCGACGGCTTCGGCACGCAGCGGCGCGAGGCCGCCATGCGCCTCGGCATACAGCGCGTCGGTCAGCGCCATGTCGAACTGCGCCAGCGCCGAAGCGCGATCGGCGCGCATACAGATTTGCGGAAAGCGCGCGATGTCGGCGGCGAGCGCCTGTGCCGCGGAAAGCGCCGTCCCCGCGGGCACCAATCGGTCGGCGAGGCCCCAGGCGTGCGCCTCCGCCGCGCCAACCGGCCGCCCGGTCAGGATCATGTCGAGCGCGCGGCCCTGGCCGATGATGCGAGGCAGGCGGACGGTGCCGCCGTCGATCAACGGCACGCCCCAGCGCCGGCAGAACACGCCGAAGGTCGCGGTGTCACCCGCCACCCGCATGTCGCACCACAATGCTAGTTCCAGCCCGCCGGCAACGGCATGGCCCTCGATCGCTGCGATCACCGGTTTCGACAGTTCCATCCGCGTCGGCCCCATCGGGCCGGGCCCATCGGGATCATAGCGCGGATTGGCGGCACCGACCGACTTGAGATCGAACCCGGCGCAGAACGTGCCGCCAGCGCCGGTCAGGATCGCGACCGACAGCGTGTCGTCGGCCTCGAAATCGGCAAAGGCGTTGCGCAAGGCCAGCGCGGTTGCCGGATCGACAGCGTTGCGCGCCTGCGGTCGGTCGATGGTGACGGTCAACACGGCGCCATCGCGGCTCTGGAGCACCGTCATCGGGCAGGGCGCCGGGGTAGGACCATCATTCGAGGCTAGACCCGATGGCACCGGCTGAGAAGCACCATTCCACAGTGCTTGCCGGTTTTGCTGCGCCGCACTATCCCCGAGCAATGACACGCGAACATATCACCGAAGGCGACCTGGCAGGCTGGACACGCTGGCGGCGCGATCCCGACGGACGCTTTGCCTCGCTGCTCGGCGATTTCTACTTCCGCGCGGCCGGCGGCGGCGTCGAGTGCCGGATGGAAACCGATCGCCGCCATTCCAATGGCCTCGGCTATATCCACGGCGGCTTCATCATGTCGTTCATCGACATGGCGATGTTCGCCTTCATCTTTCGCCAGCTCGAAAACAGCGCGGCGGTGACATTGAGCTG
>JANOCM010000018.1:0-1742 GCA_031412175.1 Alphaproteobacteria bacterium | reverse complement strand
TCGCCCCGGCATCGCCATCGGTGGCACGCTGCCGCCGGGCGCCGGCGCGCGGCTGATCGATGCGACGCTCGGCCAGATGGTCGCGCTACACAACGTCGATCCCGATGCCGTCGGCCTCGGCGACCTCGGCAAACCCGACGGATTCTACCCGCGTCAGCTTGCCGGCTGGACGAAACGCGCCGCTGCGGTCTGGCCCGAAGGCCTGCCGGCGCCCGCCGCGGCGCTGATCGCCGCATTGGAGGCAGCGCCGCCCCCCGATGGCGGCGCGGCGGTGCTGCTTCACATGGACCTGAAGCCCGACAATCTGCTCGTCGATCCGGTGTCGATGGCCCCGCAGGCGCTGATCGACTGGGACATGGCGACCCGTGGTCCGCGCGGCTTCGACCTCGCCGTGCTGCTGTCCTATTGGATCGAAGCCACTGACCCGCCGGCGGTGCAGGCGCTGAACGCCGTGCCGTCGCTCACCCCCGGCTGGCCTGGCCGCGCCGCCATCGCCGCACGTTACCGCGCCCTTGGCGGCGGCGATCCGGGGCCGCTCGGCTGGCCGCTGGCGCTCGCCCGGCTGCGGCTGGCGGTGGCGTGGATGCAGCTCTATCGCAAATGGCAGCGCGGCGAGATGGCCGGCGACCGCTATGCCGGGTTCGAAACGCTGGCGCTGGCGATTCTCGACCACGCCGTCGCTGAATTCCACAAGGACTGCATATGACCGATTTCGCCTATCCGCCCGCCACCGTCGAACTGGCGCAGCGTGTCCGCCAGTTCGTCGTCGACAAGATCATCCCGTTCGAAAAGGACCCCCGCCTGACCCAGCACGGACCGACCGATGCCCTGCGCGACGACCTCGTGGCGCTGGCGAGGGCGGAAGGCCTGCTGACGCCGCAGGCGCCGGTCGAACTGGGCGGAATGGGCTTCGATCATGCGACGCAGGCGGCGGTGTTCGAGGCGGCGGGCTGGTCGACGCTCGGCCCGGTGGCGATGAACTGCGCGGCGCCCGACGAGGGCAACATGTACCTGCTCGGCCGCATTGCGCGCCCCGACCAGATCGCGCAGTTCCTGGCGCCGATGGTCGCCGGCGACCGGCGTTCGGTGTTCGCGATGACCGAGCCCGGCGGTGCCGGCAGCGATCCGTCACAACTGCAGACAACCGCGGTGTTCAACGGCAACGACTATGAAATCTCCGGCCTCAAATGGCTGATCACCGGTGCCAATGGCGCGAAAACCTGGATCATCATGGCGCGCGTGCCCGAAAATCCGCACGGTCCATCGGGGCCGACCTTGTTCCTGTGCGAAGGCGACACGCCCGGCATCACGATCGAACGCGTCATGGATTCGATGGATCGCAATTATGTCGAAGGGCACGCCGTGGTGCGCTTCGAAGGGCTGCGGCTGGGGCCGAGCCAAGTGCTGGGGGAGGTCGGCAGCGCGCTGCGCTATGCCCAGATGCGGCTGGCGCCGGCGCGGCTAACCCACTGCATGCGCTGGCTCGGCGCTGCTGCCCGCGCGCAGCATATCGCGCTCGAGCACGCCCGCGTCCGCACCGCCTTCGGCAAGGCGCTGGTCGAGCACCAGGGCGTCAACTTCATGCTCGCCGACAATGAAATCGCCATGCACCAGTGCCGGCTGGCGATCCGCCAGGTGGCGTGGATGCTCGACAACGACACCCGCGCCCGCCACGAAAGCAGCATCGTCAAGGCGTTCGTGTCGGAGGAACTGTTCAAGGTCGCCGACCGCTGCGTGCAGAT
>JANOCM010000017.1:0-5978 GCA_031412175.1 Alphaproteobacteria bacterium | reverse complement strand
CTCGACGAAGTGAAGCGCGAAAGCCGCCAGAACGATGGCGCGCCCGAGGTCAAGGCGGCGATCAAGCGCGCGCAATATGCGGCCGCGACGCGCCGGATGCGGTCGAGCTTGCGCGATGCCAGCGTCGTCGTCGTCAATCCGACCCACTTTGCGGTGGCGATGCGGTATCAGCCAGGCAGCGATGCGGCGCCGATCGTGGTGGAAAAGGGCCGGCTCGAAATGGCGGTGGCGATCATCGCGGTGGCGCGTGAGTTGAAAATACCGGTGATCCGCACGCCGCGGCTGGCGCGTGCGTTGTTCTTCACGGCGCGGATCGGCGACCCGGTGCGCGAGGAATTGTTCAACGCGGTGGCGACGATCCTCGCCTTCGTGATGAGTTTCGATGCGCCGGAGGCCGAAGGCGTGCCGCCGGTGTTCGTGCCGCCGGCGTTCGATTTCGATGAAACGGGGGAAAAGCGGCGGCCGGGCTCCCCTCCCTGAAGGGGAGGGGCTGGGGGTGGGTGAGTCTCGTGGGCGTTGTTGTGCGGGTTCGACCGAGTCACCCACCCCCGACCCCTCCCTTTCAGGTAGGGGAGAAGGTAAAGGGCGGCGCTGCGCGGCCGTGATCTGTCGCAATGGACATCATCTCAACCCTTGGCGCCGGGTCGGGCATCGACACGCGGACGCTCATCGACGGGCTGGTTGCCGCCGAAAAATCGGCGCGCCAGTCGCCATTAACGGCGAAAGCGACGGCGCTCGACGCGCGGATATCGGCGCTGGGGCAGGTGCGGTCGGCGCTGCAGGGGATCGCCACCTCGCTCGACACCCGGGTTCGCGATGGTTCGATGGGGCTGGTGCCGGTCAGCAGCAACAGCGCGGCGGTGGCGATCGGCCAGGTCGGCGGTGGTCCCGCGACGGCGTTCGTATCGTCGCTGACCGTCAACCGGTTGGCGGCGGCGCAGCAACTCACCGGCCCGGCGCTGGCCGCGGCCGACGCGTCGGTCGGTCTGGGCACGCTGACCATCGGTTTCGGCACGCGCACCGCCAACCCCGATGGCAGTTTCGGCTTTGCCGGCAATGGCGCCGCCGGGGTCGATATCGTCATCGATGCGAGCAACAACACGCTCGCCGGCCTGCGCGATGCGATCAACGCTAGCGGTGCGGGGGTGTCGGCGGCGATCGTCGCCAGCAACGGCCAGGCGACATTGTCGCTGCGCGGCGCCGAGGGCGCTGCGAACGGCTTCATCATCAGCGCCGCCGGCGATGCCGATCTGGCGCGCTTTGCCTATACCCCCGGCGCGCCCGCGCTGGCGCTGGTGGCGGGCGCCGCCGATGCCGATCTCAGCCTCGACGGCATTTCGGTGACGCGCAGCAGCAATGTCATCGACGATCTTGTCGCCGGCACGCGTATCCGGTTGCTGAAGGCCGATGCGGCAGCGCCGGTGGCGATCAGCGCAGCGCGCGACGGCGGCCAGATTTCGGCGACGGTGTCCGATCTTGCCTCGACGCTGTCGGCGATGCGGTCGCTGGTCGGCGATTTTCGGAAAAGTGCCGCGGGCAGCGATGCCCCGGGAGCGCTCGCCAATGACGCGACGGCGCGGGTGCTCGACCAGCGGCTGGCGGCGCTGGTGGCGACGCCGTTCACCGAGGCCAAGGGGTTGCGGCTTCTTGATCTGGGGGTTTCGGTCAGCCGCACCGGCGAGATTTCGTTCGATGCGGCGCGCTTTGCCCGGCTGTCGCCGACACGGTTCGGCGATGCCGAGGCGCTGTTGAAAGCGCTGTCCGCCCCGGCGCTCTCGACCCAGCCCAACCGGCTGCAATCGATCGCGGCGCTGGTCACCCCGGCCAGTCTTGGGCTGGTGAAGCAAAAGTCAGCGGTGACTGCGACGCTGGCGCGCGAGGACGCGCGGCTGACGACCTACCGCGCCACCTTGACCCGTCAATATGGTGCGATGGAGCGGCTGGTCGCGGCGTCGAAGGCGGTCGGGTCGCAGCTCGACCAGCAGATCAAGGCGTGGCAGAATCAGGGGAATCGCTGACCATTTTCACTGCCACCCCGGCGAAGGCCGGGGCCCATACACCACAAACTTGCCCGCGACTGGCGCACCCGTGCCCCAGGTTGTGATGTATGGGCCCCGGCCTTCGCCAGGGTGACAGGTCTTTTGGGCCTTGCGGCGCTTAAATATCCCCCGCCCCAAACGTGTCGCAGCCCTTGATCGTGCCGCCCTGCATCCCGCGCTGGAACCAGCGGGTGCGCTGTGCCGCCGAACCATGGGTGAAGCTTTCGGGCACGACCATGCCCTGCGCCGCCTTTTGCAGCGTGTCGTCGCCGATCGCGGTGGCGGCGCGCATCGCCTCCTCGACATCGCCGGGTTCGAGCAGCGTGTTGTTGGCCTTGGCCCAGACGCCGGCGAGGCAATCGGCCTGCAACTCGACGCGCACCGAAATCGCGTTGCCGCGGGTTTTCGACGACTTCGCCTGCAGTTCCTGCGCCTGCTGTGAGATGCCGAGCAGGTTCTGGACATGGTGACCGACCTCGTGCGCAATCACATAGGCGGCGGCGAAGTCGCCCGGCGCGCCGAAACGCCGTGACAGTTCGTCGAAGAAGCTCTGGTCGAGATAGACCTTGCGGTCGGCGGGGCAGTAGAACGGCCCCATCGCCGATTCTGCCGCGCCGCAGCCCGATCGCACGCCGCCGCTGAACAGCACGAGTTTCGGCGGCTGGTAGCGTTCGCCCAGCTCGCTCTGGAACTGTGCCGCCCAGCTGTCTTCGGTGGTGGCGAGCACCTTGGCGACGAAACGGTCCATTTCGCTGGCATTGCGCGGCGCCGTTGCATCGCTTTGCGGCTGGCCAATCTGTTGTTCGATGCCAGGGCCGGCCGGGCCACCGCCGCCACCGCCGAGCAGGGTCAACGGGTTGATGCCGAAGATCAGCGCCACCACGATCAGCACGGCGATACCGCCACACCCCATGCCGCGGCCGCCGAGCTGCAGCCCGCCGCCGCCCATGCCGGGGAAGCCAAAGCCACCGCCGCCTTCGCCGCGGCGATCTTCGATGTTGCTGCTTTCGCGTTCGTCGTCGAGCCGCATGGGTTTCTCCCTCTGGGCGGGTCTAACGCGCGAAGGCGCGATTGAGAAGCATCGCCAGCCGCACGCCGGCGCGTTCGACCTGCAGCCGCACGGCGGGGGTCGCGGTGCGGATATAGGTTTCGTCGATCATTGCGCGGATATCGGATTTCGCCGGGCAGGTGTCGGGATAGGCCGCCAGCTCGGGATAAACGATGCTGCGCGACAGCTCCCAGCTTTCGCGCGCCCAGTCGGCAACCGTGCCGCGCGCATAGGCGCGGCGCTGCGCATGCGTGGGGGAAAGCGGCGTCAGCGCCGGCGGCTCGGTCAGCGCGCGTTCGGCTAGGTCCGAATCCCAGACGCGGTGCAGGTTCATCCGCTCGGGCGCCTTGGCACCATAGGCGGCGCGGACGTCGTTGCCGCCCTTGTCGTGCTTTTCGCCGATGTGCAGCGGCTGGTGCATGTCGCCGACGAAATGCACGACGAAGGCCAGCGCCTGCGCGCGATCGGCGGCGCTGGCCCGGCGATCGGCAGCAATGGCAAGCTGGCGGGTGACCTGGGCGGTGACGCAATTGCCGTCGGGGCATTTGGCGTCGGCATCGAACGGCGCGCAGATATCGATGTTCTGGTAGTGCCAGGGGAAGCTGAAGGTGAAGCGATCGGGCAGCGACCGCACGCAATCGGGCCAGACCGAGGCAGCCTCGATGGTGCCGATGGCGCAGGCCGGCGTGTCGACCGCCGCGCCGCGGGCGAGGATATGGCGGACTTCGGCGCGGGCGCGTGGGGTCAGCTCGGCCAGCGCCGTGCTGGCGATCAGGCGATGGGCGTAATCGCCCCAGGCCAAGGCGGGCGATGCAACGAGACCGAGACAGAGAATCAGGCGTTTGATCATCACCGGCCTATGCCGCAACCGGGCCGTGGTGGCGATTGCCGAAAACAGCCGCTATGCTCCCCCCTTGAACAGGGCGGGGCCGTTGCACATCTGCAACAGGACTGTGACATGACAGGATGATAATGCGCGATCCCTATCAGGTGCTGGGTGTCGGGCGGGGCGCCAGCGATGCCGATATCAAAAAGGCCTATCGCAAGCTTGCGAAGGAAAACCACCCCGACCGCAATGCCGACAATGCCAAGAAGCTGGAAGCCTTCAAGGAGGCCAATTCGGCGTATGAGCTGCTGTCCGACCCCGAAAAGAAAGGCCGTTTCGATCGCGGCGAGATCGGCCCCGATGGCAACCCGACCTCGCCGTTCGGCGGCGGCTTCCGCCCCGGCGCCGGCAGTGCGCGCACCGGCAGCGCCGACCCGTTCGCCCGTGCCGGCGGGGCCCGGCCGGGTGGCGGCGGTTTCGAATTCGGCGGTGGTGGCCCCGAGGACCTGTTTGCCGAACTGTTCGGCCGCGGCAACAGCCCGTTCGGCGGCGATCGCGGCGGGTTTCGCGCGCCGCCGCAAAAGGGTGCCGATGTCGCCTATCGGCTGACCGTGCCGTTCGAGGATGCAGCGGCGCTGAAAGCCCAGCGCGTCACCTTGCGATCGGGCAAGACGCTGGAACTGAAGCTGCCGCCCGGGGTCGAGACCGGCCGCCAGATGCGCATGGCAGGGCAGGGTGAGCCCGGCCCCGGCGGCAATGGCGACGCGCTGGTGACGCTCGAGATCGGGCGGCATCGCTTTTTCACGCGCGATGGCGACGATGTCCGGCTCGACCTGCCGGTGACGCTGGTGGAGGCGGTGCAGGGCGCCAAGGTGCGGATGCCGACGGTGGAGGGCGCGGTGACGCTGACCATTCCGCCCGGTACGACATCGGGCAAGGTGTTCCGGCTGAAGGGCCGCGGCTTTTCGCGCGCCGATGCCAGCCGCGGCGACCAGTTGGTGACCGTGCGCATCGACCTGCCGGCCGACGATGCCGCGCTGCAGGCTTTTGTCGCAGGCTGGAATGATCCCCGCGAGGTGCGGCGCGATTTCGGCGTCTAGGCGTTTCGAGCGGATGAACCTGATCCGACGCCTGCTGCTGCGCAACCGCCGTGCCTGGGTGGTGCTGCGCGATACGGTCGAGGGTGTATGGGCGGATGGCTTCACCCACGCCGGCAATCTTGCCTATCTGTCGCTGCTGACGCTGTTTCCGTTCTTCATCGTCGTGGCGACGGTGGCCGGTACGCTGGGCCGCACCGAGGATGGCTTACGCGCCGTCAGCGCGTTCTTGCGCACGCTGCCGCCCGATGTCGCGCTGCTGGTCGCCAAGCCGATTGCCGATGTCATTGGCGTGCGGGCGTCGGGGGGCCTGCTGACGTTCGGCATCATTGTGACCTTGTGGACGGTCAGCGGCTTCATGGAGACGGTCCGCGCCATCATCCGCGAGGCGTACAAGACAACGAGCATCATGCCGCTGTGGCGCTACCGCCTCGGCTCGGTCGCGGTGATCTTTCTTGCGGTGGTGGTCATGCTGGTGGCGCTGGCCAGCCAGGTCGTGCTGACCGGGGTCGAGACATTCGTTACCCGGCTGATGCCGTTCGCCGGTGGCGTGTTCAGCACGCTCGGTGTCGGCCGTGTGGTGCCGGCGGTGTTCCTGTTCGGCGCGCTGTATGCCGTGTTCTTTGTGCTGACGCCGAAGCGGTATCGCGTGATGGGGGCACCGCTGTGGCCCGGCGCGCTGGTGACGATGCTGACCTGGGTGGGCACGACGATGGGCATGCCATGGGCGCTCGGGCTGTTCGGTGGCTATACGCTGACCTATGGCTCGCTCGCCGGGGTGATCGTCGCACTGCTGTTCTTTTATATTATCGGGCTGGGTTTGGTTGTTGGCGCCAATCTCAACGCCGCCCTCGCCAAGGCGCGGCAAAGGCGGCTAAAGGCAATCGAAACCCGAGTGGAATGAGTTGGAGAGCTATGGCCGGAATCATGCACGGCAAACGCGGCCTGATCATGGGCGTCGCCAATGA
>JANOCM010000016.1:0-2746 GCA_031412175.1 Alphaproteobacteria bacterium | reverse complement strand
CGTCTATTTCCAGCTCGGCGCTCTCCAGGATCAGATCGAACGGACGGCTGTGTTTCGGGTGATCTGCCCGAAGGGCGTCCCCGGCGACGAACTGTTGTTCAACGTCGGCGCCAGTGGAAAACCGTTGCAAGGTGGTGCCCGACTGACGGCCGATGCGCCCGCAGCGGTCTTGCGCGCGGCGGTCGGCGGCGAGAACAATGACCAAACTCCCAACGCAATGCTGGTGCCGGTCGTCGCCCGTGCCTGGTTCGGCCATATCGTGACCAAAGCCGCCGCGATGAACCGTGTTGGCGCCCATCGGGAAGCGGGCCAGATGGTCGACAAGGAGCTGAAGCACTTCCGGCTGTATGTCGGCGACCTTGCCGAGGGCGCCGACATGGTCGCACAGTTGCAACTTCTCGCGCAACGCGCCGGACGGCAGCTGTCGCCGCGGCTTAGCAAGGAAATGGTCTTCAGCTCGGCTCTGTTGATGGAGGCGCGGAGGGATTATCGCGGATCTGGAAAGGCAAGCTGGCTCGATCGAATTCTCCGAGGGGAATGACCTCGAGAAAAGCGGTCGGATCAAGTCCGGGGCAGGCTGCGCGGGGTTCGCCCTCGCCCCCCCCGAGCCAATCAGCAGCCCATCAAGCCGGATTGTCCCGCACATGCGCTTCGAGCTCGTCGAAGAATCGCTCGAGATTGTGGAGCACATTGACCTTGAATTCGTAGTTCACCTCGGGCGAATTCGATTCGATGATCGGTGATTCATCGACCTTCTCGGCATAGGCGGCGGCAACGGTCTTCACATAATCGGGGGTCAGCTTGATCTCGCCCATGCGGTCGAGGATGCGCAGCTGAACGATCATCATCTGGCGGACCAGCATCTCCAGCGCGGTGATGCGCGCCACGGCGGCAACGGCATCGAGTTCGACCGATTCGTCTTCGTTCATGGGCGGAGTGTAGCCAAAGCTTGGCCAAGGGGAAGCGCCGGCGCTGGTTGCGTGGCGGCATGGGTTTGGGCATCAGGCCGGCATGACCCGCACCCTTGCCGCCCGCGTCGAACGTTTTCCGGTACGCGGCAGCTTCGTCATCGCGCGCGGCGCCAAGACGCATGTCGATGTCGCGGTCGCCGAAATTGCCGATGGCGCGCACCGCGGCCGGGGCGAGGGCACGGCCATCTACTATCGCGGTGAGACCGCCGAATCGGTCGTCGCGGCGATCCTGGCCCAGGCCGATGCGGTCGCTGCGGGTGCCAGCCGCGCCGACTTGCTCGGGCTGATGCCGGCAGGGGCAGCGCGCAACGCGCTCGATGCGGCATTGTGGGATCTCGAGGCCAAGCAGTCGGGCCAGCGCGTCTGGCAGCGGCTGGAACTGCCAACACCACGCCCGATGCTGACCGCCTATACGATCAGCCTCGGCGATCCGGCGGCGATGGCTGCCACCGCCGGCTTGGCCCGCGCCCGCGAGCTGCTCAAGATCAAGCTTGGCGGCGACGGCGGCTGGCAGGCCGATGTCGAACGCGCCGCCGCCGTGCGCCGCGCCGCGCCCGATGCCCGGCTGATCGTCGACGCCAACGAGGCGTGGGGTGGCACCGATATCGCCCGCACCGCCGCCGCGCTGGCGCTGCACGGCGTCGAACTGATCGAACAGCCGGTACCGGCCGGCCAGGATGCGCTATTGGATGGCGTCCATTCGCCGGTGCCGCTGGCAGCGGACGAAAGTTGCCACGATCGCGCCACGCTCGATGCCATCGTCGGCCGCTACAGCCATATCAACATCAAGCTCGACAAGGCCGGCGGGCTGACCGAGGCGCACGCACTGGTTCATGCCGCGCGCCAGCGCGGGCTGGGGGTGATGACCGGCTGCATGCTGTCGACATCGCTGGGCATTGCACCGGCGTTTTACGTCGCCATGCAGGGAATTTATGCCGACCTCGACGGGCCGTTGCTGATCGAGGACCGGCCTGGCGGCTTGAAGTTCGAACATTCCGATGTGTGGCCGCCGGAGGCCGGGCTCTGGGGTTAGTGGTCTAGCCCTCACCATACCCCGTTACCGATTCAAAGATTACCGTCATCGCTGCGCGCTCCGCTTCCGTCAGTTCGGGCCGCCAGATTTCGAACAGCAGGATGGCGCGCGGGGCGTTGCTGTCGTTCCACGCCTCGTGCTCGATGCTGTCGTCGAAGATCAGCACTTCGCCTTCGCGCACCGTCCGCGTGTGGTTGCCGACGCGCAGCCGGCAATTGTCGGGCACGACCAGTGGCAGGTGGCAGATCAGCCGCGTGTTGAGCATCCCGTGGTGCGGCGGAATGTGCATGCCAGGCGCCAGGATCGAAAACAGCACCATCGGCGACCGGTCCCTGATCACCGGAATCGGCAGATCGCGGATCGCCGCCATCGTCGCCGGGCAGCGCGCTGCATTGGCGGTGGGCTGCCCGCCCTTAAGCAGGTGGCAGGCGCTCCAGCGCGGGTCGCCGAACAGGTCGTTGGCGCGTGGCGGGCGGTTCTTCGGCTGTTCGGCATAGGGTATCAGCGCGCCGGCATCGGCCATCATCGCCAATGCTTCGGCCTTGATTGCCGGGGCTGCCGCCGCCAGCCCGGCGGCCCAGGCGAATTCGGCTGGATCGTAGAACGCCGTCTGCGGCAGGCCGGGGTAGTAGAAACTCGTCGGCTGCTGCAGCTGCGGTTGGGCGCGGCCGCTGACGATGGCCAGCGCCTCCGCCAGCCGCGGCCCGGCATCGGCCACCCCGGCCGCGGCGAGCGCGCCCTC
>JANOCM010000015.1:0-2844 GCA_031412175.1 Alphaproteobacteria bacterium | reverse complement strand
GGCGAACCCGCCGACCGTTTTGCCGATGATGTCGTCGATCTGGCGGGGGTCGTCGGGCCGTCGGCGGATACCGCCCTCGCCGATATGATGATGGCACACAACGACCTCGAACGCGTGGCCGCCGCCGACCGCTTTTTCATGGGGTTGCTCGCCCATGCCCATGCCACGCCGCGCTGGTTCACGGCGCTGACCGATGACTGGCTGACCGGTTCGGCAAACCCCGATGTCGATACGCTGATCGAATCCTCGGGCATGTCGGCACGATCGGTTGAGCGGCTGGCCAAGCGCATCTACGGCGGCTCGCCCAAACTGCTGTCGCGCAAGTACCGCACGCTCAATGCCGCGGTCCGGCTGGGCAATGGCGAGGCGATGGGCTGGGCCGATCTGGCCGCCCATGCCTATTACGACCAGCCGCATTTCATCCGTGAATTCAAGCAGTTCGTCGGCCTGACGCCGAGCCGTTTCATGATCGAGGCGGCGCCGCTGATGCGGCTGACCATCGTGCGCAAGACGCTGATGCCCGACATGGCCAAGCTGGCCCGCTACAGCTGAACGCAGCCCGGCGCATTTGCGCGTTGACACCGCAGCACCAGCCCCCACATAAGCCGGACGAATTCGCTCCGCTTTAAGGGCTGCCGCTTGATCCGCCTGACCAACCTAGCCGATTATGCCGTGGTGGTGATGACCGCGGCGGCGCGTGCGCCGGCGGCGAAGCTGTCGGCGGCCAAGGTCGCCGAGGCGACCGCCATCCCGGTGCCGACGGTGGCCAAGCTGATGGGAACACTCGCCCGCGCCGACTTGCTGGTCGCATCGCGCGGCGTTGCCGGCGGTTTCACTCTGGCGCGCGACCCCGCGTCGATCAGCGTCGCCGCCATCGTCGAGGCCGTCGACGGCCCGATCGCGCTGACCAGTTGCGTGTCGGGACACAGCCAGGATTGCGCCATCGAAGGCCGCTGCGGCGTGCGCGGCCATTGGGGGCCGATCAACGCGGCGGTGCGCGCGGCGCTCGATGCCGTGACGCTCGCCGATCTTTTGCGCCCTGCGGCCACTGCGCGCCTTGCGCCGGCAGCCGCGGTTGGCGAGGTGACAGTATGACCGACAACACCGATATCGCCATGCCCGTACAGGATGCGGAGGCACGCGCCGCCGTCGCCGACCTTGCCACCTACAAATGGGGTTTCACCTCCGACATCGAATCCGACATGGCGCCCAAGGGGCTGTCGGAAGACACGGTGCGTTTCATTTCGGCGAAAAAGGCCGAGCCGCAGTGGCTGCTCGACTGGCGGCTCAAGGCCTATCGCCGCTGGCTGACGATGGAATCGCCCGACTGGGCCAAGCTCGATATCGCGCCGATCGACTATCAAGACGCCTATTATTACGCGGCGCCCAAGGCCAAGCCGACGATCGGCTCGCTCGACGAGCTCGATCCTGAAATCCGCCGCACCTATGAAAAGCTGGGGATTCCGATCGCCGAGCAGGAGATGCTCGCCGGCGTCGAAGGCTCGCGGCGCATCGCCGTCGATGCGGTGTTCGATTCGGTTTCGGTGGCAACGACCTTCCGCGCCGAGCTGGAAAAGGCCGGAGTTATCTTCCGCTCGATCAGCGAGACGGTGAAGGAATATCCCGATCTCGTCCGCAAATGGCTCGGCAGCGTGGTGCCGCAGCATGACAATTATTTCGCCTGCCTCAACAGCGCGGTGTTTTCGGACGGCACGTTCGTCTACATCCCCGAAGGCGTGCGTTGCCCGATGGAGCTAAGCACCTATTTCCGCATCAACGCCGCCAACACCGGCCAGTTCGAGCGGACGCTGATCATCGCCGACAAGGGTTCGCACGTCAGCTATCTCGAAGGCTGCACGGCGCCGATGCGCGACGAGAACCAGCTGCACGCCGCGGTCGTCGAACTGGTGGCGCTCGACGATGCCGAAATCAAATATTCGACGGTGCAGAACTGGTATCCGGGCGATGCCAATGGCGTCGGCGGCATCTATAATTTCGTGACCAAGCGCGCCAATTGCCTCGGCAAGCGGTCGAAAGTCAGCTGGACCCAGGTCGAAACCGGCAGTGCGATCACCTGGAAATACCCGTCGTGCGTGCTGTCGGGCGAGGATTCGGTGGGCGAATTCTATTCGGTCGCGGTGACCAACAATCGCCAGCAGGCCGACACCGGCACCAAGATGATCCATCTGGGCAAGGGCACCCGCTCGACGATCGTGTCGAAGGGCATTTCCGCCGGGCGTTCGCAGGGCACCTATCGCGGCCTGGTGCGCGTCGCCGCCTCGGCAGAAGGCGCGCGCAACCACACCCAGTGCGACAGCCTGCTGCTCGGCCACGAATGCGGCGCGCACACGGTGCCCTATATCGAGGTCCGCAACCCGTCGGCGATCATCGAGCACGAGGCGACGACATCGAAGATCAGCGACGACCAGCTGTTCTATGCCCAGTCGCGCGGCCTCGATGCCGAGGCGGCGGTGGCGCTGATCGTCAACGGTTTCTGCAAGGAAGTGCTGCAGCAGCTGCCGATGGAGTTCGCCGTCGAAGCGCAGAAGCTGCTCGGCATCAGTCTGGAGGGGTCGGTCGGGTGAAAACTGCCCTGCTTGCCGCCCTCCTTGCAGTCGCCGCCTGTTCACCGCCGGCGCAGCGCGCGTCGACGGAGGGCGAAGCGCAGCAGAAAAAGCTTGATCGCGCGACCAAGGCCTATGCCGACTGCATTACCCGCGGCGCGCAGGAAATCGACGTCAAAACCGACGCCGCCGGCACGCTGGGCGACCGCGTCGTCCTCGCCTGCAAGCCGCTGCGCAACGCGCTGATGGCCGATGTCATCGCCTTCCACCAGATCGGCCA
>JANOCM010000014.1:0-9225 GCA_031412175.1 Alphaproteobacteria bacterium | reverse complement strand
GGCGGCAGCAGGAACGCCAGCGTGTAGAAATTCAGGTCATAGGCGAAGCAGCCGCCCAGCCCGATGGCGAGCAGCCGCACCCCGCCGCGCCCGGCCGGATCGGTGTTGACGTAAAGGTTGTGAACCAGCACCAACCCCGATACCGCCACGGTCAGCCGCAGGATGATGAACAGCTGGCTGAGGATGGAGCGATCGCCGGCGAGCGCCGCCTCGGTGACGCCCATCAGGTCGAGCGCCAGTTGCAGCGCCACCACGAAGCCGATCGCGCCGGCAATGACGAACGCCGATCGCGAGCGGTCGTCGAGCCGCCAGATCGGCCGCAGCACGGCGATCAGAAACGCCAGCCAGGCCGCCGATCTCACTGTGCCGGCAGGCGTCAGCCAGAACCCCATCGTCGCCGGGTCGCGCGCCGCCAGCACGAAGACGCCGGCCCACACCGCGGTGATGAATGCCGCCGCAGCCAGCCAGTTCGAAAAGACGTTGCGTTCCTGCTGCCAGACCGTGGCAATGGCGAGGATTCCGAAACCCACCGCCGCAAGCAGGTGGCTGAACAGGCCGACATCCGTCAACAGCATGTCGTCGCCCCGCCTCCCTGTGCACCATCGCCCGTTCGCAGCACCATGGTAGCCGCGGCTTGCCGATTTCGCTAGGCGGAGGCTTCCGCCGCGGAGACAATGATGACCGACACGCCGAACCTGCTGTGGCCCGTGATCCTGTCGGGCGGTTCGGGAACCCGGCTGTGGCCGCTGTCGCGCAGCGCCATGCCTAAACAGCTGCTGCCGCTCGCCGGGCCCGACACCATGATCGTGACCACGGCGGCGCGCACCGGCGACGCGGCGGCGTTCCACGCGCCCATCATCGTCACCGGCCGTGCCCATGCCGCGATCATCCGCGAACAATTGGGCACCGATGCCGCGATCATCGTCGAGCCGGCGGCGCGCAACACCGCCCCGGCGATCGCGCTGGCGATGCTGGCGGTGGAGCGGCAGGACCCCCATGGCGTGTTGCTGGTAATGCCTTCGGACCACCAGATCGCTGCGCCGGGCGTGCTGCTGGCGGCGGTGGCGGCGGCGGTCCCGGCGGCGCAGGGCGGCTGGCTGGTGACCTTCGGCATCCGCGCCGCGACGCCCGAAACCGGCTATGGCTATATCCGCGCCGGCGACCCCATCGGCAACGGCGTGCGCCAGGCGCTGGCGTTCATCGAAAAGCCCGATCATGCCCGCGCCCGGGCGCTGGTCGCCGACGGCGGCTATAGCTGGAATGCCGGCATCTTCCTGTTTTCGGTGCCGGCGATGCGCGCTGCGCTGGCAGCGCATGCGCCCGACGTGCTCGCGGCGGCAGAAGTCGCGATGGCGTTGGGGGTCGACGGCGAAGGGCGCGTCGATCCCGATGCCGGCGCCTTTGCCGCGGCGCCGTCCATCTCCATCGACCATGCGGTCTTCGAACACGCCGACCGGGTGGCGGTCTGCCCGATCGACCCGGGCTGGTCGGATATCGGCAGCTGGGATGCGCTGCACGGGCTGGGTGCCGCCGATGCCCATGGCAATGTCGTGTCGGGCCGGGTTGAAAGCATCGACGCCAACGGCTGCCTGTTGCGCGCCGACGGCGTGGTGCTGACCGCGATCGGCGTTGCCAATCTCAACATCGTCGCCACCCCGGACGCCGTGCTGGTGACGGCGCGCGGCCGCAGCCAGGAGGTGCGTGACATCACGCAGCGGCTTGCCGGCGATGCGGTGCTGACCCGGCCGGTGCTGCGCCAGCGGCCGTGGGGCGTGGAAAGCATCGTCCATGACAGCGGCGTGCCGGTGGTGAAGGTCAGCCTTGACGATGGCGCGCTGCTGGCGGTGGCGGCGGGCGCGACGGCGACGCTGCTTGGCGGCGCCGCGGCGGCAGGCGGGGTGGCGATGGCGCCCGGTGCGCCGCTGTCGGGACCGGTAACGGTGACTGGCGGTGTCGATGCAGTGGTGCTGGTCATCGGCTGACGCAGCCGCAGGAAGGGGCTGCGACCCGATAGCATCAACGGCAGTCATCACCTTGCCGATAATAAGCATGCTTGTTATGCAGGATATATGTCCGACAGCCTGGCGATTCTCATCGGCGACACCTCACGCCTGCTGCGCCGGCGCTTCGACGCGCGGGCGCGCAGGCTCGGCGTCAGCCGGGCGCAGTGGCAGGTGCTGTTCGCGCTGTCGCGCAACGAAGGCATCAACCAGGCCGGCCTCGCCGAGGCGCTCGACGTCGAAACCATCACCGTCGGTCGCATGGTCGACCGGCTGGAGGAGGCCGGGCTGGTCGAGCGCCGCGCCGATCCCGCCGACCGCCGCGCCTGGCGGCTGCACCTCACCGCGCCCGCGCACCCGATCCTCGATGCGCTGCGCGCCGTCGGTGACCAGGTCATGGCCGAAACGCTCGCCGGGCTGGGCGCCGATGGCGAAGCGGCGCTGACCGACCTGCTGACCCGGGTGCGCGGCAATCTGCAGCAACGCGATCCGCCGGCCGTGACCCCCGATACCCTCGCGGCTGGAGCACGCTGATGCACGCTGTCGTCGATCGGGACGAAATGATCGAAGCCGGCGCGCGCCGCAAATGGCGGCGGCTGGCGCTGATGGCGGCGCTGCCGGTGGTGCTCGTGGTCGTCGGGCTCTATTTCTGGCTGACCGGTGGCCAGTCGGTCAGCACCGACAATGCCTATGTCCAGCAGGACAAGGTGTCGATCAGCAGCGATGTCACCGGGCGCGTGATCGCCGTCCATGCCGGCGAAAGCCAGAAGGTCCGGCGCGGCGAGGTGCTGATCGAGATCGCGCCGCGACCATTCGAGATCGCGGTGGCGCAGGCCGAGGCCAATCTGGCGTCGGCGCGGCTGCAGGTATCGGAACTGCGATCGGGCACGACCGGCAAGAACGCCGATGTCGCCGGAAAGCGCGATGCCGTTGCCTTTGCGCGGGCGGAACTGGCGCGCCAGCAGCGGCTGTTCAAGGACGGTTTTGCCACCCGCGTCCGGGTCGAGGCTGCCGAATTCGCCACCGCCAAGGCCGAAAGCGAGATGTCGTCGGCGATTGCCGACGCCGCGAGCGCCAGCGCCGCCGCCAATGGTGCCGGATCGGGGCTGCACCCGCTGGTGCTCGCAGCGATGGCGGCGCGCGACAAGGCGGCGTTCGAACTGTCGCGGACGATCATCAGGGCGCCCGCCGACGGCATCGCCAGCCAGACCGAAAAGGTGTTGCCCGGCCAGGTGCTGCTCGCCGGCGTGCCGACGATGTCGGTGGTGATCGCCAACCGCCGCTGGGTGGAGGCCAATTTCAAGGAAACCGATCTCGAGCACATGCGCGTCGGCCAGCGCGCCGTCGTCAAGCTCGACGCCTATCCCGGCACGCCGATCACCGGCCGCGTCGAAAGCATCGGCGCCGGCACCGGCAGCGAATTTTCGGTGCTGCCGGCGCAGAACGCCACGGGCAACTGGGTCAAGGTCGTCCAGCGCGTGGCGGTGCGCATCGCGATCGACGCCAACAGCAAGGTGCCGCTGATCGCAGGCCTGTCGGCGACGGTGACGGTGGAGACGCCGCGGTGAGGATGTCACCCCGGCGAAGGCCGGGGCCCATAAACCGCGACTGTTGTCACCAAGGTGGAAGCTGCCGCCCGTTGCAGCGACGATCGTGGTTTATGGGCCCCGGCCTGCGCCGGGGTGACAGTTTCTTGCGCGCCAACTGATGGCCACCGCCGCCCCCACCCTGCCCGCCGCACGCGCCCCCGCCGGACCGGTGATCATCACCATGGTGGTGATGGTCGGCACCTTCATGACGATCCTCGATTCGACGATCGCCAATGTCGCGCTGCCGCACATGCAGCCGTCGCTCGGCGCCGCGTCGGATACGATTTCCTGGGTGCTGACCAGCTATATCGTCGCCACCGCGATTGCGACGCCGCTGACCGGCTGGCTGGCGGAAAAGCTCGGGCGGCGGCAATTGTTTCTCTATTCGGTGGCAGGCTTCGTCGTTGCCTCGATGGCCTGCGGGCTGGCGCAATCGCTCGAACAGATGGTGGTGTTCCGGATGCTGCAGGGCGCCGCCGGGGCGTTTCTGGCACCATTGGGGCAGGCCTATGTGCTCGATGTCTGGCCGCGCGAGAAACACGGCAAGGCGATGGCGTGGTGGGGTGTCGGCATCATGGTCGGGCCTATCCTGGGGCCCGTCATTGGCGGCTGGCTGACCGAAAGTTTCGACTGGCGCTGGGTGTTCTTCATCAACCTGCCGTTCGGCGTGCTGGCGCTGTTCGGCGCTGCCGCGGTGCTGCCCAAGGTCGAAAGCCAGGTGCGCCGTTTCGATCTGACCGGCTTTGCGCTGCTGTCGGTCGGCGTTGCGGCGTTGCAGCTGTTTCTCGATCGCGGCCAGCAGCTCGACTGGTTCGCCAGCTGGGAAGTGTGTATCGAGGCCGGTGTCGCCGCCGCCGCGCTCTGGGCCTTCGGCGTCCATGTGCTGACCGCCAAGGGCGCGCTGCTCGACAAGCGCATGATCCTCGATCGCAACGTGATGACCGGCTTCCTGTTCATCACGCTGGTCGGCCTGCTGCTGACCGGCACCACAGCGCTGATCCCGACGATGCTGCAGACGCTGTTTGGTTACCCGGTCATCGAAACCGGCCTGCTGCAGATGCCGCGCGGCGTCGGCATGATGCTGGCGATGATGATGGCCGGGCAGTTGATCGGCAAGGTCGATGCGCGCGCCATCATTGGCCTCGGCCTCGTGCTGTCGGCGGCCAGCCTGTGGATGATGAGCCTGTTTTCGCCGATCATGGACGCGACGCCGTTCATCGTTTCGGGGTTCATCCAGGGCGCCGGGCTGGGGCTGATCTTCGTGCCGCTCAACACGCTGGCCTTCGCGACGTTGCCGGCAGAGCTGCGCACCGATGCCGCCGGCTTCTACATGCTGCTGCGCAACCTCGGCGGCTCGGTGGGCATCAGCCTCGGCGTCGGTGTGCTGGCGCAGCAGGCGCAGATCAGCCATGCCGATATCGGCGCGGCGCTGACGCCGTTCACCCTGCCCTGGGCCGATGCCAGCGTGGCGCGCACGCTGGGCGCCGATGCGATCATCGCGATGCTCGACGGCACGGTGAACCGGCAGGCGCTGATGATCGCCTATATCGACGTCTTCCGGCTGATGTTCTGGGTGACGGTGGCGATGATGCCGATGCTTTTGCTGCTGCGCCGGCCAAGGGACAGCGGCCCGGCGGTGCATCTTGCGGATTGATGATACTGGCGAGGGCGGTGGCCGGCTGGTATCAAGGCTCGTGGAGCAAGGGGGCGCCGGTGCCGGTAGCGCAATACACAAGCGAGTTGGCCGTCAAATGGCTCGACGATGGCCGGCTGATGGAGTTGCTGGCCGATTTCGGCTTCAACGATGCCGCCGGGCTTGCCTGGCCGGTGCCGAAAGGCGCCAGGGTCGATGGCGCGTCAATCCCGCAGCCTTTGTGGTCGGTGCTCGGCGGGCCGTTCGAGGGCAAGTACCGCAACGCCTCGGTGATCCACGACTGGTATTGCGCGATCCGCAACCGGCCGTGGCAAGCGGTCCACAAGATGTTCTGGGAAGGGATGCTGGTGTCGGGCGTCGGCGCGCTGCAGGCGCGCGGGCTGTACCTGGCGGTGCGCTATGGCGGGCCGCGCTGGGACGACCTGACCGTCGCCAACAATTTGCTGCACGGTGACGGCTGGTCGGCACCGATCCCGGCAACGGCACGCGACCTGAGGGTCGGCCCGGTCGACACGGTCGAAAGCCTGTCCGCCGAAACCGTACCGGTGGTGTGGCGCCGCGCCATCGACGATCCCGCCGGCTATGCGGCGCTGGCAGCGCAGCTGACCGAGGACATGACGATCGCCGAGATCGACAAGCTGGCCGATGCCCAGCCGGGGGCGATGGTGGCGAAACGCGGCGGCTAACGCACGACCGCGCCGCCCTTCATTACCAGTATTACCTTGCGCACGGCAGCGATGTCCTTGCCCGGGTCGCCCGTGACCACGACGAGGTCGGCGAGCAACCCCGGCGCGATGCGGCCGCGATCGCCAAGGCCGAAAGCGCGTGCGTTGACCGTTGTCGCCGAGCGCAGCACCGCCAGCGGCGTCATGCCGTTGGCCACCAGCAGTTCCATCTCGCGGGCGTTGTCGCCATGCGCGAAGACGCCGACATCGCCGCCCATGCAGATCGCCACGCCGGCAGCGAGCGCCAGCTTGAACGCGTCGCGATCGCCCTGCACCCCGACCGGGACCGGTGCCGCGCCATTCCAGCCTCGGTAGCGCGCGATGGCATCGCCGGCGGCGAGCGTCGGGCACAGGGTTACGCCGCGCTCGCGCATCAGCCTGAACACCGCGGCATCGCCTTCGCTGCCATGCTCGATCGTGTCGGCACCGGCGAGGATGGCGCGGCGGATGCCCTCGGGCGTCGACGCGTGCACGGCGATCTTGCGCCCGGCATCATGGACGGCGGCAAAGGCGGTGGTGAGCTCGGCCTGCGAGAAGGTCGGCCGGCTCGGTTCGCCCTTGCCCCAGTGATAGTCGGCGTAGAATTTGACCTCGTCGGCACCGGCGGCGATCTGGCGGCGGGCAGCGGCGGCCACCCCTTCGCCGCTGGCTTCCTCGGCGCCCTGGGGGACGGCGACGCCGGGTTCATAGCCCTTGGGGCCATAGGCGCCGGTGGCGACGATGGCGCGGGTGACGACGATCAGCCGCGGCCCCGGCACGACGCCCTGGTCGATCGCTGCCTTCAGCCCGACATCGGCATAGCCGGCGCCTTCGGTGCCGAGGTCGCGCGCCGTGGTGAAGCCTGCGAGCAGTGTGGCTTTCGCAGCGACCACCGCCCGCGCCGTGCGCAGCGCCAGCGGTTCGTGGAGTACCTGGTCGTCCCAAGGTGTCTCGTTGTAGGGGTGGAGGAACAAATGGCCGTGTCCCTCGATCAGCCCGGGCAGCAGCGTCGCGCCGGGCAAGTCGATGGTCTTCGCTCCCGCCGGCGCCGCCAACGCCGGCCCGGCGGCGACGATCCTGTCACCATCGACGAGCACCTGCCAGCCAGCGTGCATCGCCTCGCCATCGAAGACTTGCGCCGGCTTGAGCAGGATCGGTTCGGCCAGCGCCGGTGTGGCGGTGGCAAGCAGCAAGGCCAGCAGGATACGCATCAATTCCCCCATCGATGGCGCATCATTGCGGGAGTGGGTCAGCCGCCGCAACCCCCGCCGCCGCAGCCGCCGCTGCCACAGCCACCGCTGTCCGCACTGCCGCCATCGCTGCTGTTGTTGCGCAGCCGATGCAGCGGCTCGAGCGCCGATCCGGCGAGCACCGCGGTACCGAACACCGCCACCGCCAGCGGCATTTCGGCCTGTGTCGGCGCCAGCCGCAGCAGGTGCCAATCGATGCGCGCCGATCGCACCGCGTGCTGGCCGGCGCGGGTGCGGCGATCGACCGTCAGGCGTGACAGCCCGAAGACCAGGGTGATGACCATCAGGACGGCCAGAAAGCCGACCGGATGGTCGAGCATCACCCCGCGCACCAGCCGCGCCGTGCCGAGCATCAACAGCGCGACGAACGGCAGCACCTGGACGATACGCAGTTGCGCCGCAGTCTCGTCGTCCAGCAGCAAGCCCTGGCGCTCCAGCGTTGTTCCCATCGTTGCCGCCTCAGACTTTGCCGCGCGCGACAGGTCACGCCAGCGCGCCGGTGCGGGCAATGCCACCATCGCGCGGTCGACCGGGCTGGCCAGCGTCGCGGCGCCGCGCCCGGTCTTGATGAAACGCTGGCCGCTGGCGTGGGCGAGCACGCCATTGGCCATCAGCCGGGCAATGGACGCCTCGGCGAGCCGCACCGGGCCGCCGGCGAGCAGCGCCAGGCTGTCGGGGTCGTTGACCTGCTGGCGGCGTCCGTCGGGGCGCAGGCGATAGGCGGCATAGCGGCTGAGCCCGATGCTGGCGACCAGCAGCAGGCCGTAGAGCCAAAGGAAGGCTTCGGGTCCGAGTGCGAAGGGGTTGAGGATCATGCAAGCAATCTCCAGGCAATGATGATGCACGCGGCAAGCAACAATAACCAGAGGATCCGCCACGGCACGACGATGCCATCGCGCGGATGGACGCGGCGAGCACGCGGATCGTCGCGCAGCCGCTGCGCCGCCGGCGGCCACAAGTCCGCGGGTGGCGGGCCGAAGGCGGCCTCATAGGACCGCAACGTATCGGCATATTGGGCGAAAAAGCGCTGTTCCTCGGCGGCGCCACCGGCGGTCGGGCCATGGTGCAGCGGCCGGCCGAGCAGCGGGCAGAAGCGATCCCAATAGTCGCGGCTGTAGGTCAGGTGGAGGTGCCAGGCCTGGTCGACGGCGTCCGACGGGGTGACCGGATGGCCGGCGGTGGCGGCGAGAAAGGCAAAGCGCCGGTATTCGCCGAACACCCGCGCCGCGTGATCGCGCGACCAGCCATTCTCGCGTGCCAACCGCCCGATGAAATCGAGCGCGGCGTCATCGGGTCCGACGGTGTAATGGCGAAGTGCCAGCCAGACCGGGTGGTCCGGAGCAGCAGGAGCAGGTATTTCCGCCTTGCGCATCTATATTCCTACTACACCAGTAGGCAATAGGCGTCAAGTCAGACCGGTGGCGGCACAAGTCCCCAGGATTTGAGCACCAGCGCCTGCACGACCATCACGACCAGCCAATAGCCGCAGTCGCGCAGCACCTCGCCCCACGCCGTCCGGCGATAGCGCAGGGTGACGATCGTCGCCGGCACGACAAAGCCGATCCAGATGACGACGGCGCTGCCGATCGCCATCACCCAGGCGGCGGCCTTTGGTGGCGCGAGGATCAGCGCGCCGGCGAGGATGGCAGCAAACCAGGCCTGGGCGATGAAGGCCGTCAGCCAGTATCCGGGCCCATGGCGGTCGCGGTGCAGCACAAGGCCGGCGAGCAGGCCGGCGAGCGTCGCGGCAAGGATCGGCGCGAGGTTGAGGACGATATAGATCATCCCCGCAGCTTGGCGAGTTTGCGCCGTCGTGCAAGCGCGCTAAGGCAGCGGCAAATCGTCAAGGAGCCTTCAAATGACTGTCGAACCGATGCTGGGCCGCCTCAACCATGTCGGCATCGCCTGTGTGTCGATCGACGCCACGGTAGCGATGTACGAAAGCCTGTTCGGCGCCACCGTCTCCACCCCGGCGTTCGACCTGCCGGCGCAGGGCGTGCGCGTCGCCTTCATCGATGTCGCCAACAG
>JANOCM010000013.1:0-5490 GCA_031412175.1 Alphaproteobacteria bacterium | reverse complement strand
CCCTACAGCTCGCGCAGCACCGTATTGGGCCGTGCCGACAGCGCCCGCCACGATCCCGCCAGCCCGAGCAGCACGGTGATGGCGCCGCCCGCCAGCACGGTGGCGACCACCGGCCCCCAGTCGGGTTGCCATTCGAGCTTGAACACCTGCGTCACCGTGTACCAGCCGGCCATGCCGCCGAGCAGCAGCGCGACGCCCGACACCATCAGCGCGAGCAGGCCATATTCGGCGAGCGTCGCGCGCGCCACCTGGCCGCGCGTCGCGCCGAGCAGTTTCAGCAGCACCGCATCATAGGTCCGCGCCCGCGCGCCGGCCGCCAGCGCGCCGACGAGCACGGCGATGCCGGCCGCAACCGTCACCGATGCCGCAGCGCGGATGGCCGCGGACAATTGCCGCAGCAGGTCACCGACCTGGCCGATGACATCCTTTACCCGCACCACCGACGCGGTCGGGAACGCCCGGCCGATGCCGGCCTGGACGGCGCGTTCCTGGTCGGGCCGCACCGCCAGTGTCGCCATCCAGCTGTGCGGCGCCGCCTCGAGCGTCCCCGGCGCGAACAGGATCGCGAAGTTGAAGCCGAGCGACTGCCAGTCGATCTTGCGCGTGCTGGCGATCCTTGCCGTGACCTCGACGCCGAGCACCGAGACCGAGATGTCGTCGCCGATCTTCAGCCCGAGCGCCGTCGCGGCATCCTGGTCGATCGATACCAGCGGCGGCCCGGCATAATCGCGCGGCCACCATTTGCCGCTGACCAGCGTGTTCGCCGGCGGAAAATCGGCGGCATAGCTCAGGCCGCGATCGCCGCGCAGGATCCAGGCATCGGGCGAGGCATTGAGCTTCGCCACTGGGACGCCCTTTACCGCGGTGACCGGGCCGCGCAGCGACGGCACGGTCGTCAGCGTCGCCTCCGGTGCCGCCTTTGCCACGACGGCGCGGAAGGCGGCGAGATCTTCATTGGGGATGTCGATGACAAAGAAGCTCGGCGCGCGATCGGGCAAGGTGCGGTTGATCTGGCCGTCGAAATTCGTCTCGATCACCGCCAGTGTCGAAAACAGCGTCAGCCCGAGCCCCAAGGCAACGATCAACTGGCGCGTCGGCGCACCGGGGCGGTGAAGATTGGCCAGCGCTAGCCGCGCCAGCGTGCCGCGTGGCCGTGGCGCCCGCGCCGCCAGCAGCTGCACCAGCCCGGCGAGCGCCCAGAGCAACACTATCAGGCCGAGTGCCGCGCCGATGAAGCCGAGGACGAACAGCCGGTCGGTGGCATTCAGCACCGCAATGCCGACGATGGCCGCCCCGGCCCCGGCCATGATGGCAAGGATGCCGATGCCGGGCCGGTCGCGGCGTTCGGTCAGGCTGCGGAACAGCCGGGCGGCCGGCATCCGCGCCGCCTGCGCCAGCGGCCATAGCGCAAAGGCCAGCGCGATCAGCACGCCATAGGCGGCAGCGCTGATCAGCGCCGGCCATTGCAGGCTGAGCGACGGCGGCACCGGCAGGCTGTCGGCGGCGAATTGCACGGCGAGCCACGGCGTCGCCGCACCGAACGCGAGGCCGATGACAATGGCGCCCAGCGTCACCAGCCCGATCTGCCACAGATAGACGGCGCGGATCGTCGCGGTATCGGCGCCGAGCGTTTTCAGCGTCGCGATCGTCCGCGTCTTGGCGCCGAGATAGGCGCTGACGCCGCCGGCGACGCCGACGCCCGCCACGACCAGCGCGGTCAGCCCGACCAGCGTCAAAAACTGGCCGAGCCGGTCGACGAAACGCCGCGTGCCCGGCGCGCCATTGCTGCGATCCTGATACTGGAAGCCGGCATCGGGGGCGGCCTTGCGCAGCGCCTCGACAACGGCGGGCGGCGAAGCATTCGCCGGCAGCCGGATGCGGTAATGGCTGCGGAACAGGCTGCCGGGGCCCAGCAGCCCGGTGGCTTCGAGATCGCTGCGCGGGATGATGACACCGGGGCCGAAGCCGAAACCTTCGCCGGCCTTGTCGGGTTCTTCCGCCACGACGCCGGCGACGGTGAACACGCCGCTGCCGATGGTCAGCCGGTCACCCGCCTTGAGGCCGAGCTTGTCGGCCATCGCCGGCGCGATGGCGACGGTGCCGGGGCGTAATTTGGCGCCGCCGGCGATGCGGAACTGGCCATAGAGCGGCCATTGCGTATCGACGGCCTTGACCTCGGCCAGCAGGCGATCGTCGCTGCCGGCGCTTCCGGCCATGGCGCGCAGCCGCACGACTTCGGAGACCTGGCCCTTGCTCGCCAGCCGGGCATATTCGGCCGGCGTTGCAAAGCGGCTGGTCAGATCGGCCTCGACATCGCCGCCAAGGATCAGCTGGCCGCGTTCGCTGAGGCCTTGCGTGATCGACGACGCGAGGCTGCCGACGCCCGCGAGCGCCGCGACGCCGAGGATCAGGCAGACGGCGAGCAGCCGCAGCCCCGACAGGCCGCCGCGCAGTTCGCGCAGGGCAAAGCGCAGGGGCAGGTTCAAGAGAAGCAGTCTGCCAGGAAATCGGTCATCGAGCGCCACGACCGGCGGTCGCTGTCGGCATTATACTGCATGCCGCCTTCGGGATTGTTGGCACCGGTGAAGGTGAAGGCGTGGCGCGTGCGGCCATAGGCATGGATCTGCCAGTCGGCGCCGGCGGCCTCGAGCTCATGCGCCAGCGCCACCGTCGCGTCGGGCGGGGTGATCGGATCGATCCAGCCGTGAAGGACCAGCACTTTCGCAGTGATCGGCGGCTGGTCACCGATTGCCGGCGGCGCGTAACTGCCGTGGAAGCTGACCGCGGCCTTGATCAGCGGCGACGCCGACCGCGCCAGGTCGAGCGCGCACAGCCCGCCGAAGCAATAGCCGATGACGGCGATGCGGCCGCTGTCGATCGCCGGATGCGCCGCCGCCGCCTCGACCGCCGCCAGCAGCCGGTCGCGCAGTGCGGCGCGATCCTGCATCCACGGCATCATCAGCGCGCTGTTGTCGTCGGTCAGCCCGCCGCGCACGCCCTTGCCATAGACATCGACGGCGATGCCGACATAGCCCAGCGCCGCCAGCCGCGCTGCTATGTCGTTGTCGGCCGAACTCTGCCCGGCCCAATTGTGCGCGATCAGCACCGCCGGATGCGGGCCGGCGCCTTCGGGAAGGACGACAAAGCCTTCGCATTCGGCGTCGCCATCGAAATAGTTGAATGTCGGCATCGGTTTCCCCTCCTATTCGGCGACAGCGCGGATGGCGGCGGTCGGATGGTCGGCGACGATATGGCCGTCCTTCATTTCGATGATGCGGTCGCAGCGCGCCGCCAGCGCCGCGTCATGGGTGATCAGGATCAGGGTCGCGCCGGTTTCGGCGAGGCGGCCGAACAGCAGCTCGACCACCGAATCGCCAGTAGCCTCGTCGAGATTGCCGGTCGGTTCGTCGCCGAAGATCAGCGCCGGGCGCGCGGCGATGGCGCGGGCGAGGCCGACGCGCTGCTGTTCGCCGCCCGACAGCTGGGTCGGATAATGGTCCATGCGATGGCCGAGGCCGACGGCCTGCAATTCGGCGCGCGCCTTGGCCTGCGGCTCGGCGATATTGGCCAGCTCCAGCGGCACGGCAACATTTTCCTCCGCCGTCATCGTCGGAATCAGGTGGAACGCTTGCAGCACGATGCCGATGCGGCCGCGCCGCGCGCGGGCGAGGCCGTCCTCGTCGAGCGCCGAGAAATCGGCGCCGGCGACGAGCACCTGGCCCGATGTCGCCTTTTCAAGCCCCGCCAGCACCGCCATCAGCGACGACTTGCCCGAACCCGATGGCCCGAGGATGGCGACGCGTTCACCCGCCATGACCTTGAGGCTGACGCCGCGCAAAACCTCGACTGCGGCACTGCCGGCGCCAAAGCGGAGGGTGACATCGCGGGCATCGATGACGATATGGTCGGTCATGCGGTTCCTGAAGGATAGACGGATGCGATCAACAGTTCGCCGATATGGCATCTTGCACGCTCTTTACCAGTCGGCATTGCTGATGGGGCTGGTGGCATTGCCGCAGGCGGTATCGGCCAAGACCATCCTGGCGTTCGGCGACAGCCTGACCGCCGGCTATCAGCTTCGCCCCGGCGAGGGCTTTGCACCGCAATTGGAAGCAGCGCTGAAGGCGAAAGGCCAGGCCGTCACCGTTATCCCCGCCGGCGTGTCGGGCGACACGACGGCGCAAGGCAAGGCCCGGGTCAACTGGGTACTGGCCGGGGCGAAGGTAAAGCCCGACCTCGTCATCGTCGAGCTTGGCGCCAACGACATGCTGCGCGGGCAACCCCCGGCGACAGCCAAGGCCAATCTCGATGCCACCATCACCGCCTTCAAGGCCAAGGGCATCCGAGTCATCCTCGCCGGCATGCTTGCACAGCCCAATCTGGGGGCGGCCTATGCCCGCGAGTTCAACGCCATTTACCCGGCGCTGGCCAAGGCCCAGGGCGTGGCGCTCTATCCGTTCTTCATGGATGGCGTCGCCGCGGTACCGGGGATGCAATTGGCCGACGGCCTGCACCCGACGCCCAAGGGCGTGAAGGTCATCGTCAGGCGCATCCTGCCGACCGTCGAGCGCGAGCTGGCGAAGGTCAAATAGGAGGGTAGATGATCCGGCTTTTCGTCGCGCTCGAACTGCCGCCGCCGGTCCGCGACCGGCTGCTGGCGGCGATGGGCGGCGTCGCCGGCGCGCGCTGGCAGACCGATGGCCAGCTGCACCTGACCTTGCGCTTCATCGGCGAGGTCGATCGCCACCGGGCGCAGGATATCGCCGCGGCGCTCGGCAGTGTCCATGTCGTGCCGTTCCGGCTGGCGCTCGGTGACATCGGCACCTTCGATCGGCGCGGGCGGGTCGACACCTTATGGGTCGGCGTGACGCCACAGGCTGAGGTCGCGGCGCTGGCCAAGCGCATCGACCAGGCGCTGGTCCGTGTCGGCGTGGCGCCCGAAACGCGCGCGTTCGTGCCGCACATCACCGTCGCCCGCTTCGGCCGCGAAATGGGGCCGATGGGCGGGTTTCCGCTGGCGCCGCTGTCGACCGCGCCGTTCGACGTGACGGGCTTTGCGCTTTGGGAAAGCCGGATGGGGCGCGACGGATCGGAATATGTGGTGGTCGAGCGCTATTTTCCGCCCCCTGGAGGGGGGAGGCGAGAGACGGCGTAGCCGGCCCGGGAGGGGGTGGCTTCAGACGGCCACTTGAGAAAGACCCCCACCCGCTCGGCTGGCGCCGAGTCGCCTCCCCCCTGAGGGGGAGGAAGACCTAGGCGGCGTCCTTGTAGCTGAGCACCGGCTTCCGCGCCGCCGCCGTCTCGTCGAGCCGCCGCCGCGGTGCCAGGTGCGGCGAGGTGCGATACGCGTCGGGGTCGGCGAGCATCCGCTCCGCGATCGAGCGCATCGCGCCGATCAACTGGTCGAGGCTCGCCTTGCTCTCGGTTTCGGTCGGCTCGACCAGCATCGCGCCGTGGACCACCAGCGGGAAATACATCGTCATCGGGTGG
>JANOCM010000012.1:0-3815 GCA_031412175.1 Alphaproteobacteria bacterium | reverse complement strand
GATTGCAGGCGGAAGCGATCGCCCGAAAACGCCGGATAGCGCGGGTCTTCATCGACCTTGGCGCTGATATAGGCACCATTGGCGAACAGGTTGAGGTTGCGGCCCAGCTGCGCGCTGATCTCGGCCTCGACGCCATAGTTGGTGGCGCTGCCGGCGCTTTCGGTGCGGTTCGGCGCGCCCGGCGTGACGATGGTCACCTGGAAATCGTCATATTTCATGTAATAGGCGCCGATGCTGGCGTTGACGGCGCCGAACGCGCCCTTGATGCCGGCTTCGTAGTTGGTGATCTTTTCAGGCGCGATATCGGTGCGCAGCGGCCGGCCGACGCCGGCGACGCGCTGGGCGCCGAGCTGGACGACCGGCGAACGGCGACCCTTCGACCAGGTCAGGTAAAGGTTGATCTCGTCGGTGGCACGGAACAGCAGATTGGCGCGCGGCAGGAAGGCGTTGTTGTTGCCATTGGCCTCGAAGGTCTGGCCGCCGGTATCGATCTGCGGCAACAAGGGCGCGCGGCTGATCACCGAATTGGGCGCGCGGGTGAAGAAGCCGCTGTTGCGATCCTCGAACAACAGCCGGCCGCCGAGCGTCAGCTCGAGCCGCGGCACGGGGATCCAGGTCGCATCGGCGAACACCGAGACATTGTGCATTTCGGCCGAGTTCTTGAATTCGGAGCTGTAGGGCAGCACGGTCGCGGCGCCGCCGGTCAGCAGCGCCGTCGCCTGCGCCGCGGTCACCACCCCGGCGGCGTTGATGCACGGCAGGCCCGGCACCAGCCGCGCCGCGCACTGCAGGTAGATGCCTTCTTCGGTCGAGAAGGGCACGCGCTGCGAACCATCCTCGCGGAAATAGTTGATGCCGCCAAAGGCGCGGAAATTCGGCGAATCATAGTTCATCCGCGCTTCGGCACTGAACTGCTTGCCGCGCGCATCCTCGGCAAATTCGAGATACCAGGCCTGGGTGCCGTCGGCATCGAAGACCTCGTTCGAATCGAACTGGCGATAGCCGGTGACGAAGGTGAAGCTGAGCGGGCCATCGGGATCATATTTCGCGGTGGCGTTGATGTCATAAACGTTGCGCTTCAGCTCGGGCTGGCTGCCACCGAGCACCGCAGCGCTGACCGGCGAACCCGCGGCTTCGGCGAAGGTGTACGGCGAAGTGGTGCCGCCGGTGGGCGCAAAGGTGCCTGACTTGAAGGCGGTGCCCGGCGCGCGCTGGCCGTCATAGGTGCCGACGAGATCGATGCTGAACTGGTCGGTCGGGGTGTAGCGCAGCGACAGCCGCCCGCCATATTGGCCCTGGCCGTTGAGATCGTCGATCCTGGGCCCGTTCGGCGTCTGCGAACCCGGGCGGCCGGCGATGTTTTCGACGACACCGTCGCGCAACTTGACGGCAAAGGCGAGCCGCGCGGCGAAGACGTCGTTGCCCCAGTTGAGATAGCCGTCGACCTTGCGCTGGTCGAAATTGCCATAGGCGGCGCGCAGTTCGGCGGCGATGCCGGGCCGCGGCTTGGCGGTGATGATGCTGACCGCGCCGACGGCGGCGGCGGTGCCGAACAGGGTCGCCTGCGGGCCCTTGACCACCTCGATGCGTTCAAGGTCGTAAAGGTCGAAATACGACCCGCGCGAGCGGCTGACATCGACGCCGTTGAGATAGACGGTGACCGCCGGCGCGCCTTGGGCCGAGCCGGAATCGGAGGTGACGCCGCGGATGACGAAGCCGGGGTTGTTGGGGCTCTGCTCCTGCACATTGAGGCCGGGAACGAAGGCCGAAAGCTGGTCGAACTGGGTGATGCCGAGGTCGCGCAGGGTCTTGCCGGTATAGGCGGTGATGGTGATCGGAACGTTGGAGATCGTCTGTTCGCGCTTTTGCGCGGTGACGACGATCTCTTCGAATTCGGCGCCGGTCGCCGCGTCTGCGGTTTGGGCCGCAGCTTGGGTTGCACCCGACAACAGGAGCCCGGCGATAGCGGTGGAGGCGAGACAGATGGCGCGCATTGGTGGTCCCCATGTTGCAGTGCGTCATAGCCCGTTGCCGCAGCGACATGACGGTTGCGTTGCAGAAAGATAACAATTTCGTGTCGCCGCGCGGCCAATGCGTCGCAGGCGCCGGCTCGCGTGACTTGCCGGCTGCGGCTTGGTAGGGAGTTGGGATGGACACGATCCCGCCGCCCGAAACCTTTGTCTCCGATGCCGCCCGCGTGTTCTGCGACGGTGACGAAGCCGTGGCCGGGCGCAGCGGTGGTGACGGCCATCCGCGCGTCTGGCTGCAGATCGGCGCGGCCGGGTTCGCCGATTGCGGTTATTGCGACCGCCGCTTCATCCTGGCGGGTGGCCCGGCGGACAAGCGTTGAAGATCGTCGCGCTGGCGCTGGCGACCGGGCTGTTGCTGGCTGCCGCACCGTTACGATTGTTGGCGGCCACGCCGCCGCCGCCGGCGGCGCCCTATATCGTCACCGTAGCGCCTGGCGGCCAGCCGCACGTGCCGCTGCGTATCAAGCGCGGCGACCTCGATATCCGGCTGGCGCTCAGCTTCGACACCGCGCTGGTACTCAACACGGGGCCGGCGCAGCGCGCCCAGCTCAAACCCTTTCCGCTGATCGGCAAGCGCACCTTCAAGAGCGCGCTCATACCCGGCGGCGAAGCGACGTTCCGCGGCAATCTTTATGGCATCAACCCGCGCGGGCTGCCATCGTCGACGGTGCCGGCGATCTGGGTCGACAAGCCGATCGCCGACGATGCCGATGGCGTGCTGGCGCTGTCGGCGCTGAAGGCCGATCGCATCGTCATCGAACTCGGCCCTGTCGCCGCCGGCAGCCGCCAGCACACGCTGACCCGGCCCGACCGCGGATCGGTGATGATGAAGGTCAGGCTCGGGGATGAAAAAGTCTCGGCAGCGCTCGAGCTCAATTCGCCCGACACGGTGATGAACGCGCGCGCTGCCGGGGCGCTGATCGCGGCCGGCCTCGTCAAGCGTTCGGGCCAGGTCGGTTTCTGGCGGCCGTTCCCCGGCGTCGCCTTGCCGTTCGAGCGATTGACGCCGGCACCGGGCGCGCAACTGCTCGGTCTGCCGCTGGTGCGCCCGGCGGTGCGCATCACCGAGGCGCAGGCGAAACTGCTCGATGCCCAAGCGCGCGCCGGCACCAGCACCAGCGAGGACGATGCCGACACGGTGACGGTGACCGCGTCGCGCAAGAAAGGCCGTGACCCGTGGATCCTGATCGGCCGCGACGTGCTGGGGCAATGTTCGCGGATCGAATTCGACCGGCCGGGCAAGACCTGGGGCCTGACCTGCTCGTTTTGACGTGTCAGCCCGATCGGGCGCCGGGCTACCAGTAATCGGCCATGATTGCCCGCGCCCAGTCGGGCTCGCGCACCGGTCCGCGCGGCAGGAAGCCCGACAGCACCGGCTTCACATCGAGCACAGGGGTGCCCGCAATGGCGTCGAGCCCTTCGACCTCGAGCCGCGTGCCGGCGATCGCGACGATGCGGCACACCGACACGCCGATGCGGTTCGGCCGGTTGCGACCGCGCTGGGCCAGGATACCGACGCGCGGCCAGTCGGGATTGCCGCGTGGCCGGCGTGCGCCGGTGACGATCTCGGCTTCGGGCAACTGGTCGAAGACGAAGACGACCTCGCAATGCGAAAAGGCGTCGAGGCCCAGCAGCGCTTCGGCCGGCAGGCTGTCGAGGACGATGGCGGCGCGGCTGTCGCCCCAATCATCGTCTGCGGCGGGGCCGCGTCCGCCATCGACATGGCCGATTGCCGTCATCGTGAAATGTGTCGCCATGCCCGGTTCCTTTGCTGCCATGCCGGCC
>JANOCM010000011.1:0-8914 GCA_031412175.1 Alphaproteobacteria bacterium | reverse complement strand
CCGATGGCGATGCCGCCGACGCCGAGCCCCGCGACCAGCGCGGTAACGTTGACGCCGAGATTGTCGAGGACAAGGATCAGCGCGAGCGCCCAGACGACGACATTCACCAGCACGGTGATGATGTTCATCGCATCCGACAGCGCCTCGTTGTCATCGCCGGCGGTGCGGCGCTGCACCATCGCCAGCACGATCTCGCGAACCCAGATGGCCCCCTGGATGGCGAAGGAGATGGTGAACACGACGGTGATGACGCGCAGCAGCGGCGCTGGCGCGTCGCTGAGATTGCCGACGATTTCGGCCGCCAGCATGGCGATGAACGGGCTGCGCGTCTTCCTGATGATGCGGCGGACAAAGCCGCGCCAGGTGGTGACCGGATGGCCCTCGCCCAGCAGGCGGCAGGCGCCCCAGCGGATGCCCCAGAACAGCGCATAGAGCGCCACCGCGACGGCGATGGCGAGCAGCGCCTTGTCGCTGTCGTAGCGCAGCCAGTTGAACGTATCGACGCCGACGGTTTCGACATGGTCGGGCAGGTCGCGCAGTGGTGCCGCCCCCGACGTGGTCATCGTGGTGGTGGAGGTGGTTTCGGCCATCATGCCCCCGCAACCGCCGCGACCAGCGCCGGTTCCAGCCACGCCGGCCGCGCCACGGTGAGCGGCGCGGTGCCGACGGTGAGCGGCCCTGCCGCCGCTTCGAGCCGCAGATGCGCGATGCCGCGCGCGCCCGCATGGCTGCGCAGCGTGCCCGCAGCGCGGCCGGCAGCGTCGCGGAGGATGCCGTCGCCGGGATCGCCATCGAAGCTCACCGGCACCAGCCGGCGCCGCACCTTGTCGCGGTGGTGCATGCGCGCGGTATTTTCCTGGCCGACATAGCAGCCCTTGGTGAAACTGACGCCGTTCAACAGGTCGGCACCGGTTTCGAGCCAGAGCAGGTCATCCTCGCCGATATCGGCGCTGCCGGGTACGCCGACGGCGAGGCGATGCGCATCATAGGCGGTGGTGGCGGCGGCCGGGCCGGATGCGGCAAGCCAGCGGCCACCGAGGCCGGCAAAGCGCGGATCGGGGGTGTGGCCGGCCTCGCCACCGTCCCAGCCGGCGAACACCTGCAGCGGACTGGGCGCGATGGTGACGGCTTTCCGCAGCTTGTACACCGACAGCCGCCGGGTAAGCGCATCGGCGCGCGTTGCAGCGACATCGACCAGCACGCCGTCGGGGGTATCGAACAGCATCATGTCGAACAGCGCCTTGCCCTGTGGTGAAAGCAAGCCGGCATAGAGCGGGCGGTCGGGCGCGAGGCTGTTGAGGTCGTGGGTCAACAGCCCCTGCAGGAACGGGCGGGCATCGGCGCCGGCAACGGAAATCACGGCGCGGTCATCAAGCTGGACGATCATCATGGCGCACAGGTAAGGGTTGCGCGCCGACTTGCCAAATCGGCAGGGTTGCAGCGGGTCGCGGCTTGACTTTTGCCGGGCACCCCGCCATTGGACGCCGCTTCATCGTGCCCGGCCAGCCGCGCGCGTTCAATCAGACTTACTGCGGGACCTGTCATGGCCAAGCCGACAACCATCAAGATCAAGCTCGTGTCGACTGCCGACACCGGCTATTATTACGTGACCAAGAAGAACCCGCGGACGCAGACGGAAAAGCTGAATTTCCGCAAATATGACCCAGTGGCGCGCAAGCACGTCGAGTTCAAGGAAGCGAAGATTAAGTGAGGCGCGGCGCAGCCGTGAGCAAGCGTAGCTTGCGAACGGGTTCGCGCTAGCCCGGCCAGCGGGGCGTTCGGCTACGCCGGACGAACCCGTCTGACGTCAGCCGTGGCTTTGCCACGGCTTTTTCGTGCGCCCGGGATGCGTTCAAGCCGCCTCCGCCACCCTGTTTCGTCCGCCCCGCTTGGCATCATAAAGCGCCGCATCGGCGCGCATCAGCAGCGCATCCGCCCCGCTGTCGCCGTCGCTCATCACCGCCAGACCGATGCTGACCGTCATCCGCGCCGGGGTATCGGCGGCGCGGCCGATCGGCGTCTGCGCCACTGCCCGCACCAGCCGGGCGGCGACGGCAACCGCGGTCTGCTGGTCGGTATCGGGCATCACCACGACGATTTCATCGCCGCCGAAGCGCGCGATGGTGTCGGTGACGCGCAGTCCCGACTTCAGCGCTTCCGCCACAGTGCGCAGCACACGGTCGCCGGCGGCGTGGCCCCAACGGTCGTTGAAAGGCTTCAGCGCGTCGAGATCGATCATCAGCAATGACAATGGTCGGCCGCCGGCGCGCGCCGAATCGAAGGCGGCGGGCAACGTCGAATCGAGATGATGGCGATTGTACAGGCCGGTGACCGGATCGATCACCGCCATCCGCCAGGCAGCGCGGGTTTCGGCGGCGCGGGCAAAAGCAACTTGGCGGCGCCGAACCAGCGCCGCGAGACGCGCGCGAACCTCGTGCGGGTCCATCGGCAGGCCGGCGACATCGGCGACGCGCAGTTCGAACGCCTTGATCAGCGCCGCCGGGTCGGCACGCGGCACCAGCCCGAACACCGCGAGCGGGTATTGTTCGGCGACTGGCTGCAACTCAAGCATCCGCGTCAGCGCCTCGGGCCACGACGGCCCGTCGAGCGCGACGATTAGCACCGTCAGTTCGCGCGCCGCGATCAACTGCGCCGCCTCGGCGACGGTCAGGATGTCGAGGGTCGTGCCCGGCGGGATCAGCGCGCGCACGGCCTCGCCAAGCGCCTCAGCACCCTCGCTGCCTACATAGCCGATCCTGACTGTATCCGGCACGTCGCTATCCCCCCGAAATTGCCGGCGGGCCTAACAGGCCGATCCGCATCGCCATATGTCCCCAATCAGGCACTATTGCCGCATTCCCGTGCGCAACGCTTGGCAATGCACCATCATGCCTCTTAGTGAGGACAGAAATCCAGTCGATTGGTTCATAGCCGTGTTGCACGAGAGAAAGATTAACGCTGCCGCGGCGCCCGAATTGATCGGGTTGCAGGCGCTGGCGCATGTGGCGGGCGACCCCGATCTCGGGCCGCGCTTCCTCGCGCTGTCGGGAATCGATGTCGAAACGCTGCGCTCCCGTGCCGGCGATCCGGTGGTGCTGGCTGCGGTCATCGACTTCCTGACCGGCCGTGAGGCCGACCTGGTGGCGTGTGCAGAGGCCATCGGCGTCAAACCGCAGGCCCTTGCCAATGCCGGCATCGCGTTGGCCGAGGGGCGGACATGACCCGGCCGCTGATCATTTCGGACTGCGATGGTGTCCTCCTCGAGTTCATCGACCCGTTCATTGCGTACCTCCGCGATGAACACGCGCTGACTTTGCGCCTCGACAGCTTTGCGCTGACCGGGAATGTTCGCAATGCGGCGGGCGAAGCGATCGCGCCCGAGGCGTTTCCGCCGTTGCTCGACGGCTTTTTCACCACCCATATGCCGACGCAGGCGCCGGTGGCGGGCGCCATCGATTCGCTGGCCAGCCTCGCCGCGCATTGCGACATCGTCGTGCTGACCAATATCGCCGATCACCACGCCGTCGCGCGCACTGCGGAACTGGCACGGCTGGGGATGCCGTATCGCGTCATCGGCAACAATGGTCCCAAGGGGGCGCCGATCCGCGCGCTGCTCGACGAATTCCAGCCGTCGCAGGCGGTGTTCATCGACGATCTGCCGCCGCATCACAGTTCGGCGAAAAAGCATGTGCCGCACGTCCACCGCCTGCACATGGTGGCGGAGGCGCCGCTGCGTACGCTGATCCCCGCGGCACCCGATGCCGACGCCCGCATCGATGACTGGCCCGAGGCGCTGGCCCATATCCGTTCCATCCTGGGAGCTTCATCATGACCGACACGCCTGCCGACCGTCTCGCCGCGCTCGGGATCACCCTGCCGACCGCGGCGGCACCGGCTGCCAACTATGTGCCGGGGGTGATCGTCAACGGTTTGCTCCACATTTCGGGGCAAATTCCGTTCGATGAGGCGGGGCAGTTGATCAAGGGCCGGCTTGGCGAGACCATGGACGTTGCCGGCGGCCAGGCGGCGGCGCGGCGCTGCGCGATCGGGCTGATCGCGCAGATGCAGGCAGCGCTCGGCGACCTGTCGCGGGTGCGCCGCGTCGTCAAGCTGGGCGTCTTCGTCGCCTCGCACCCCGATTTCACCGACCAGCCCGAGGTCGGCAACGGCGCGTCGGACCTGATGGTCGCAGTGTTCGGCGAGCACGGCCGCCATGCCCGATCGGCGGTCGGCGTCGCCGTGCTGCCGCGCGGCGTCGCGGTGGAGATCGACGCGATCATCGCCATCGCCGATTGATTGCGATTTGATGCCGGAGGTTCGCGCCCGCGTGCTGACTGCTGCCGCCGACGTGTCTGCGGCAGATTGGGACGCCTGCGCCGGGCCTGACAATCCATTCGTCTGCCACGCGTTTTTCGACAGCCTCGAGGCGTCGGGCAGCGCCTGTGCGCGCACCGGCTGGCAGCCGGCGCATATCGTTGTCGATGACGCCGAAGGCCGGCCGGCAGGGATCCTGCCGGCGTATCTGAAGACCCACAGCCAGGGCGAATATGTCTTCGACCATGGCTGGGCCGATGCCTGGGAACGCGCCGGCGGGCGCTATTACCCCAAATTGCAGTGTTCGGTGCCGTTCACCCCCGCCACTGGCCCGCGGCTGCTGTTGCGCGACGCGGCGGCGGCACCCGCGCTGCTGGCGGCGGCCGAGGCGCTGGCGGTGCAGAACAAGCTGTCGTCGGTGCACGCCACCTTCATCAGCCCCGACCAGCAGGCGTTGTTTGCGGCGCAGGGCTGGCTGATGCGCGTCGGCGAGCAGTTTCACTGGTCGAATGACGGCTATGCGAATTTCGGCGATTTCCTCGCCGCGCTGTCGTCGCGCAAGCGCAAGGCGATCCGCAAGGAACGCGACGGCGCGCTGGCCAGCGGCGTCGAGATCGCGCTGCTGACCGGGGCGGAGATTACCGAGGCGCATTGGGACGCCTTCTGGGTGTTTTACCAGGACACCGGCGCGCGCAAATGGGGGCGGCCGTATCTGACGCGCGAATTCTTTTCGCTGCTGGGCGCGAGCATGGGCGACCGCGTGCTGCTGATGCTGGCCTTGCGCAATGGCCGGCCGGTGGCGGGGGCGCTCAACCTCATCGGCAGCGATTGCCTTTATGGGCGATACTGGGGCGCCACCGAGGACATTCCGTTCCTGCATTTCGAGCTGTGCTATTACCAGGCAATCGACTGGGCGATTGCGCATGGCCTGGCGCGCGTCGAGGCCGGCGCGCAGGGCGCCCACAAGCTGGCGCGAGGCTATCGCCCGGTGGCGACGATGTCGGCGCACTACATTCCCAACCCGGCGTTCCGCGATGCCGTCGCCGACTTCGTCGCGCGCGAAGGCGAAATGGTCGCCGCCGACATCGATGCGATGGATATGGCCACGCCGTTCAGGCGCGGCTAAGGTGATGGGGCGTCCCTGTGGCGCCGAAGGGACTTTTTCCGGATGTTGGTACGCGCTGGCGTTTTGGTCGCGATGATGTCAGGCACCGCCGCGACCGCGGAGGAAGTCTATCGCCTGTCGCCGGCGCAGCGCGACGCTGCCATCGCAGCGGGGGCGCAGCGCACCGATACCGACACGCCGGCGCTGCTGCCGGCACCGGGGCTGGCCGATCTCAATGGCCGTTCGCTCTACGACGAAGGCGATCCGGCCAAGCCCGATCGCAAGATCCACGGCGAGATGGGCATGTTTGTCGGGACCGGCGGCACGCGCGGCATTTTCGGGACGGCGGTGGTGCCGCTGGGCGAAAACGCCACGGCGATCCTGTCGTTCAACCACGCCGAAGGCCGCGGCCTCGGCTATGGCGGCTATGGCTATGGCGGCGGTTTCGGTGGGTTGGGCTTAGGCTATTCGCCCTATGGCGCCCCGCTGTACGGCAACCCGCTGAACCGGCGGTTCGTCCGCTAGACGGCGAGGTTGTCGATCAGCCGCGTCGATCCCATCACCGCCGCCGCCATCAGCCTTGCCCCCGGCGTCACCGCGCGCAGCGGCGTCAGGCGTTCGCCGTCGACGAGCTCGAAATAGTCGATGCGGGCAAAGCCGGCGGCGGCAATCTTACGCTCCGCCGCGGCGAGCGCTGGCGCGACATCGCCGCCGGCGCGCAACGCTTCGCGCGCCCGTGACAGGGCCTGGGGCAGCGCCACGGCGCGGGCGCGTTCGTCGGCAGTCAGGTAAAGATTGCGCGACGACAGCGCGAGGCCATCGGTATCGCGGACGATGTGGCAGCCGACGATTTCAGTGCCGAGATCGAGATCCTCCGCCATGCGCCGCACGATCGCCAGCTGCTGCCAATCCTTTTCGCCGAACACCGCGACATCGGCACGGGCGGCTGCCAAAAGCTTGGACACAACTGTCGCCACGCCGTCGAAATGCCCCGGCCGCGCCGCACCGCACAGCAGGTCGGGCAGCGCCGCGACGCGGACATAGCTGGCAAAGCCCGGCGGATACATTGTCGCCACCGTAGGTGCGTAAAGCAGCTCGCAGCCGGCAGCCATCAGCTTGGCGGCATCGCCGGCCTCGTCGCGCGGATAGCGTTCGAGATCCTCGGTCGGGCCGAACTGCTTGGGGTTGACGAAGATCGACGCCGCCACCTTGTCGGCGTGCTTCAGCCCTTCGGCGACCAGCGCCAGATGGCCGGCGTGGAGCGCGCCCATGGTGGGCACGAAGGCAACGCGGTGGCCGGCGCGTTTCCACGCCTCCATCGCCGCGGTCAATTCGCGGGGGGTGCGGACGATGGGGAGCTGCGCCGACATGGGCCGCCTTTCGATTGCGCCAGTATTGCGTCTGGCTTGACACTGGCGCGCGGCTGTGTGCGAAACCGGGGCGATTGGCAAGGTTCGGGGCACAGATGGGGGCAGCGATTTCAGGGGCGGAAAAGACCGCGCACATCATCGTGCTCGGCAATGAAAAGGGCGGATCGGGCAAATCGACCACCGCCGTCCACATCGGCGTCGCGCTGGCGCACGCCGGGTTTCGCGTGGCGATGCTCGATCTCGATGCCCGACAGCGCACCGTGGCGCGCTATCTGGAAAACCGCACCGCCTTTTCGCACCTGCGCGAGATCGCCCTGCCCGGCCCCGATTGTGCGGTGATCGCCGATGGCCCCGATGCCGCCGCCGAGCTGGAACTGCGGCTCGACCAGGCCAAGGGGCTCGATTTCATCGTCATCGACACGCCGGGACGCGACAGCGAGCTTGCGCGCGCGGCGCTGGCGCGCGCCGACACGATCGTCACGCCGATCAACGACAGCTTCGTCGATTTCGATCTGATCGGCCAGGTCGATCCCGAGACCTTTGCCGTCAAGCGCCCGAGCTTTTATGCGGAACTGATCTGGGATGCCCGCCGCGCCCGCGCGAAGGTCGATGGTGTACAGGTCGATTGGGTCGTGCTGCGCAACCGGCTGTCGACGCTGGAGGCGCGCAACCGGAAAAGGGTCGGCGCGGCGCTCGATGCGCTGGCCAAGCGGGTCGGCTTTCGCGTCGTCGGCGGTCTGTCGGAACGCGTCATCTTCCGCGAATTCTTCCCGCGCGGGCTGACCCTGCTCGATCGCGCCGCGCTCGACGATTTCAGCCTCAGCCATGTCGGCGCACGTGCCGAGCTGCGCGCGCTGCTCGCCGGCCTCAACCTGCCGGGCTGGGACCCGGAAAAGCTGGCCTGACTTGGGGATCGCGCTGATCCTTGGTGCGGCGCTGGCCTGGTGGCTGCACCAGCGCGGCGAGCTGGTGCCCAATCTGGTGCGGCTCGGCGGCACCGGCGCCGCCGCGCTGATCGCCATCCGGATGCTCGAAACCGGCCGGCCGTTGCTGGCGCTGATCATCGGCGCAGCGGGCTATTTCTGGTGGAAGACGCAAAAGCCCAAGGTCGTGGCCGCCGACGAAGCGGCGGCACGCGCATTGCTGGGCGTTGCGCGCGGCGCCGATGCCGAGGCCATCCAGGCGGCGTGGCGGGCGCGCATCGCCCAAGCGCACCCCGATGCCGGCGGCAGCGATGCGGCGGCGCGGGCCGTTACCGCGGCGCGCGACCTGTTGCTGGCGCGCAAAAGCCGATAATTCGCGCTGGTTGCAAGGGAACGTAACACGTTGTTGGCAATTCACCGTTAGAGGCTGCCCCAGCCAACCGGAGACCAAAGTGAGCCATAGCTTCAATCCGACGTCCCTGCGCGAATACGACATTCGCGGCCTTGTCGGCGACACGCTGACCGAAGCCGATGCGCTCGCCATCGGCCGCAGCTTCGGCACCGTCATCCGCCGCGCCGGCGGAGCACGCGTCGCCGTGGGCTATGATGGCCGCACCTCGTCGCCGGTGTTCGAAACGGCGCTGGTGAAGGGGCTCAACGATGCCGGCGTCGGTGCGGTGCGGATCGGCATGGGGCCGACACCGATGCTGTATTATTCGGTTTACGAACTCGGCTGCGACGGCGGCGTGATGATCACCGGCAGCCACAACCCGCCAGCGTACAATGGCTTCAAGATGATGCTCAAGGACCGGCCGTTCTTCGGTGCCGACATCCAGGCGCTGGGCCGGATGGCCGAGGCGGGCGACTGGGAAAGCGGCAGCGGCAGCCACAGCCAGGTCGAGATCATGGATCGCTATGTCGACCGTCTGGTGCAGGATTTCGACGCGACGACGCCGTTTACGATCGCCTGGGACTGCGGCAACGGCGTCGCCGGGCCGGTCGTTGAAAAGCTGGTCAGGAAGCTGCCCGGCACGCATCACCTGCTGTTCACCGAAGTCGATGGCAATTTCCCGAACCATCACCCCGATCCGACCGAGGAAAAGAACCTCGCCGATCTGAAGCGTGAGGTCGCCGAACATCGCTGCGATTTCGGCGTCGCGTTCGATGGCGATGCCGACCGGCTCGGCGCCGTCGATGGCCTG
>JANOCM010000010.1:0-3727 GCA_031412175.1 Alphaproteobacteria bacterium | reverse complement strand
CGGCCCCGACATGGAATTGAGCGCGACCTTCCCGATGGGCTGGTCGGAGAAGAACGGCCTCGACATCGACCCCGGCAAGATCGTCATCGAAAAGCCCAGCCTCGATGCCAAGGCCATCATGAAGGGCGCATTCGACATGCTCGTGTAGCGCCGTGATTTCGCGAAAATCATGCTTTCATAGTGCATTGGCACTATGGCCCGACGGATATTGCTGCGGCTAGTTTCCTTGTGCTGCCACGGCGTCGTGGCCACGGGGGGCCTGCCATGCTGAAATCGCTTTTTGCTGCTGTCATTCTTGCCGGGACGGCGACCCCGGCGCTTGCCGTGCAACTCACGCTCGACGGCGGCTGGTATGACGATCTGGTGGTCCAGCCCGGCGGCAACGCCGAAAGCGCGCCGTTCACCTTTGCGCTGGCCGGCTCGGCGATCCTGCGGCTGACCGACGCCAACCTCGCCGGCGATGTGTTCACCGCCAGCGACGCCGGCGCCGGCATCGCGGTGACATCGACCTTCGCCAGCGATGGCGCGGCGATTCCCGATTATCTGACCGTCGCCTGGGACAATCTCGCCTACAGCCGCTTCAGCCTGCGGCTCGGCCCCGGCCTCTACAGCTTCGACGTCACCAGCCAGTGCGCCAGCGGCTGCCCGGCCGGCTTCGGCATCCGGCTCGACAGCGCGCCGTCGGTCGGCCCTGGCGTTCCCGAGCCGGCAAGCTGGGCGCTGCTGGTTGCCGGGTTCGGCCTGACCGGCGCCGTGCTGCGTCGCCGGCGCGTCGCTATCCCCGCTTGAGCACCGGCGCCTTCAAATTGGCATAGATGGTCGCCACAAAGGCATCGCCGGTGATGAACGCCTTGGGATCCTTGTCCCATTGCGCCGCCGGCTTCGATGCCTTGATAACGGCGAGCGGCTTGCCGGCGCGGATGCCGGCGGCAACGCGGTCGCGGATCGTTGCCAGCATGGCGCGAAATTCGGCGACATCAGCGCGCGTTGCCACCTCGCCGTGGCCGGGAATGATCCGCGTTTTCGCATCGCTCAAGGCCAGGATCCGGTCGCAGCCGGCGATCATGCCCTGGATGCTGCCGCCGCCGTCGGTGTCGATGAAGGGCAGGCCATAGCGCACGTAGACATCGCCGGTGTGGATGATATTGGCCTTGCGGAACTTCACGATGGTGTCGCCATCGGTGTGGGCGTTGGCGACATGGATCAGACTGAGCGTGTCACCATTGAGGTGCATGGTCATACCGTCGCCAAAGGTCGCCACCGGCAGCGCGGCGGCAGGAGCGGGCGGAATCGTGACAGCGGCGGCCCTGACCAGTCCGCCGGCAACGAGCCTGCGGCGGACATTGTCCTGCGCGATCAGCACGGCGCCGGCTTTGCCGAAATTTTCGTTGCCGCCGGTGTGATCGAAATGGAAGTGCGTATCGAGGACGAACCGCACCGGCGGCGCCCCCATCGCCGCCACCGCAGCGACGATCTTTGCGGTCAACGGCGCAAACTGGTCATCGATCAGGATGGTGCCGTCGGGCCCGGCGCTGACGCCGATGTTGCCGCCTTCACCGAACAGCACGGCGATGCCGGGCGCCAGGGCCTGCGTTCTGATCTCTACCTTGTCGAAATCGGGCGCCTGCGCTAGCGCCGGGGCGGCAAAGCACAGTGCAGCGAGCGCCAGCCGGCGGATCATTCCGCCGCCACCGGCAGATCGAGCGCCCGCGCCGCGCGCCACAGTTTCTCGATCGTCGCCGGCATCTCGATCTGGGTGCCGTCGAGCGCATCGATGATGGCGTTCATGATCGACGGCATGGCGCCGATTGTCCCGGCCTCGCCACAACCCTTGACGCCGAGCGGATTCGTCGGGCTCGGCGTGCCGAGCGTATCGAAACCGATGGCGGGCGGCATGTCGTCGGCGCGCGGCACGCCATAATCCATGAAGCTGCCGGTTACGAGCTGGCCGTCGTCCGAATAGACGATATCTTCGAGCAGCACCTGGCCCAGGCCTTGCGCGACGCCGCCGTGGATCTGGCCTTCTACGAGCATCGGATTTACCAGCTTGCCGAAGTCATCGACCAGCGAATAGCGGGTGATGCTGACCTTGCCGGTCTGCGGATCGAGCGCGATTTCGGCGATGTGGCAGCCGTTGGGGAAGGTCGGCGCCGGCTTGCCGGTCGAATATTTGCTCTGGCCGTCGAGTCCGCCGGGGTGCGCGGTGGCGATTTCGGCGAGGCTGCGCGTCGCGTTGCTCCCGCGGGCGCGGAACACGCCATCGGCATAATCCACGTCATCGACGCCGAGATCGGCCTTGGCGAGTTCGATACCGCGCTCGATCAGCGCGTCGGCCGAGGCCAGCACGGCGCCGCCGCCGAACGCCATCGATCGCGAGCCGCCGGTGCCGTGGCCGACGTCCAGCCGGTCGGTATTGCCCTGGACGATGCGGATATCGTCCATGTCGATCCCGAGCTTTTCGCTGAGCACCTGGGCATAGGCGGTTTCATGGCCCTGGCCGTTCGACTGGGTGCCGACCGCCATCTCGACGACGCCATCAGCGGCGACGCGGACATCGGCATATTCGTCGGTGCCGCCACCGCCGGCGATTTCGACATAATAGGCCATCCCGCGGCCATAGCGCAGGCCCTTGGCAACGGCCGCGGCCTTGCGCGCCGGAAAGCCCGCCCAGTCGGCCTGCAGCAGCGCCTTGTCGAGCACGGCGGGGAAGTTGCCGATGTCGAAGGTCAGCCCGATGCCATTGTCGTGCGGCAGTTCGGCGGGTGTCAGCAGGTTGCGGCGGCGAATGTCGTCGACGCCCAGCCCGAGTTCGCGCGCCGCGGCCTCGATCAGCCGCTCCATTATGTATGCCGATTCGGGCCGTCCTGCGCCGCGATAGGCATCGACCGGCGCGGTGTTGGTGACGACGCCATGCACCAGATTGTGGATCGTCGGAATGCGATAGACGCCGCCCATGATGCGGCCGCCGGCGACGGTCTGGATCGCCGGACCATATTGCGCCTGATAGGCACCGAGATCGGACCAGGTTTCGACGGCCAGCGCGGTAATCAGGCCATCGGCGTCGAAGCCCAGTTTGGCATCGCTGATCATCGCGCGGCCGTGGGTGTCGGTCTGGAATGCATCGCCGCGTTCGCCGGTCCATTTGACCGGACGCCCCAGCGCCTTGGCGGCGTGGAGGACGAGGGGGTATTCGGCGTAGAGGAAGGTCTTCATGCCGAAGCCGCCGCCGACGTCGCCGGTGACGATCTTGACCTTGTCCATGCCGACCTTGAGCACCGGCCCGGCGAGCATCTGGCGCATGCCGGCGACGCCCTGGCTGCCGGTCGACAGCGTGTAGGTGCCGGTGGCGGCGTCGTACTCGCCGAGCGCGGCGCGCACTTCCATCGAGGTCGGCGCGACGCGGTTCTGCACGACGCGCAGGTTGGTCACATGCGCCGAAGCGGCGAGGGCGGCGGCGTTCTTCTCGGCATCGCCGACCGCCCAGTCGAACAGGCTGTTCGATTTGGCGTCGTCCCAGATCTTCGGTGCGCCTGGTGCGATGGCGGCATCGATCGAGGCGACGACGGGCAGTTCGCGATAATCGACTTCGATCGCCTCGGCGCCGGCGCGGGCGGCCTCGCGGCTGTCGCCGACGACGAACGCCACGGCATCGCCGACGAAGCGGACGCGATCCTTGGCCAGCAGGATGCGTGGCGTTTCTAGCGGTGCCGAGAACGGCACCAGGCAG
>JANOCM010000009.1:0-8678 GCA_031412175.1 Alphaproteobacteria bacterium | reverse complement strand
GATCACGGCGCGGACCAGCGCCGCCGTGGCATCGATGAGCGGCACCGCGACATCGGCCTGCGCCAGCACCAGCGGCACTTCGGTACAGGCGGCGATGATGACATCGGCGCCCGCTGCCGCCAGCCGCGCTGCCTCGGCGGCCATCGCAGCGCGGATCGCCGGCCCGGTATCGCCGGCCTTGATGGCGTTGATCAGCGGCTGCACCATGGCACGGTCGCAATCGCGCGTTTCGACACCGGCCGCCGCCAGCCGGTCGTGATAGAGCCGCGCATCGAGCGTCGCGCCGATGGCGATGATGCCCACCCTGCCCGGCTGCCGGGCCAGCGCCTCGGCCACCGCCGCCGCCACCATGTCGATGAACGGCACCGGCACGGCGGCGATGATGTCGCCCGCCCAGCCGTGCGCGGCGTTGCACGGCATCGCCAGCACCGCGGCGCCCTGCGCGGTCAAACCCCGTGCCATCGTCGCCAATACCGGCCCGGGCGATTGCCCCTGCCCCAGCCGCGCGGCGTTGCGATCGGGGACGTGCGGGTTGCTGTCGACGAACACGCGCGGGTGGTCACTGTCCTGCGCCGCGCCGGCGGCCTGGACCAGCCGGGCGAGGAAATCGGCGGTTGCCGCCGGCCCCATGCCACCGATGACGCCGATGGACCGCCAGTGCGTCACCGGGTCAGTCGGCCGGGTTCAGCGCCGGATCGCGCAGGTCATGGGCATAGGCGTGCAGAGACGGGCTGCCGCCGGTGTGGACGAACAGCACGCGTTCACCGGCCTTGAACGTCCCGTCGCGGACGAGCGCGATCATCCCGGCCATCGCCTTGCCGGTGTAGACCGGATCGAGCAGGATACCCTCGCTGCGCGCCAGCAGACGGACCGCGGCGACCATCTCCGGCGTCGGCAGCGAATAGCCAGGCCCGACCCAGGCATCGAGCGCCACCACCGTGTCGCGCGCCGGCGCCGGCGTGCCCATCAGCGTTGCGGTGGCGACCGCCAGCTTGTGGACATTGCCCTCCTGCTCCGCCCGGGGCCGACGGACGTTGATGCCGGTCAGCGGGATCCCGGCATTGAGCGCGACCAGCCCGGCGAGCAGCCCGGCATGGGTGCCGGCGCTGCCACTGGCGACGACGATGTGATCGAAGGCGACGCCCATTTCGAACGACTGCGCCATGATTTCGCCGGCGCACGCCGCATAGCCCAGCGCGCCGAGCGCATTGGAGCCGCCACCGACGATGGCATAGGCCTTGCGTCCCGCCGCCGCGACAGCCGCAACCTCGATCGCCATTTCGGCGGCGAGATCGGTGCCCAGCGGCACCTTGCGGACGGTTTCAGCCGCCATCAGGTCGAACAGCAGATTGTTGCCCAGCGCATCGGGGCTGTAGGTGCCGGGCACCCGCTCCTCGATGACCAGACGGCAGTGCAGACCCTCCTTTGCCGCAGCGGCAAGGGTCAGGCGGCAATGGTTCGACTGCGGCGCGCCGACGGTCACCAAGGTGTCGCAGCCCTGTGCGATGGCATCGGCGACGAGGAATTCGAGCTTGCGGGTCTTGTTGCCGCCCGCCGCCAGCCCGAGCAGATCATCGCGCTTGATCCACAGTTCGGCGCCGCCGAGTGCGGCACTGAAGCGCGGCATCGGTTCGAGTGGCGTGAAACCGGGGGTGTAGCGGCGGCGGGGGAAGCGGGCTAGGTTCATGCGGCCAGCCCATGCCTTGCCTGCCGCGCCAGTGCAACCAGCGGCGGGTTCGGGGATTGCAGCGCAGAGGATCGAAATGCCCGAAGTGCACATTCCCACTGCTTACGCGATCGCCTGGGCGGTCGGGCTGTGCCTGGTCGGCGGGCTGATGACGCCGCGCGGCGACTGGTACGAGAAACTGAAGAAGCCGTCGTGGCAGCCACCCGGCTGGCTGTTCGGCCCGGCATGGACCGCGATTCTCGGGCTTGCGGCCTGGGCCGGCGTGCGCGCCTGGGGTGCGGCGGCGCCGGCGCAGCAGCCCGATGTGCTGATCGTCTTTGCCGTCAACGGCGTGTTCCACCTGGCGTGGAGCCCGTTGTTCTTTCGCGCCCAGCGCCCCGACTGGGCATTGGGCGAGGTGCCGTTCCTCTGGGCCTCGGTGCTGGCGATGATTGTCGCGCTGGCGCCGATCGATCCGCTCGCCCCCGTGCTGCTGGCGCCCTATATCCTGTGGGTCAGCTTTGCCGCCTTCCTCAACTGGACCATCGTGCGGCTCAATCCGCGCCCTCTGGCGGCGGTGCGGCCCGCGGGCTAGGACCTGCGCGACAACAGGGGGCGCGCAGGATGTTCAAGGCGGTGATCTGGGATTTCGGCGGGGTCATCACCTCGTCGCCGTTCGATGCCTTCAACCGCTACGAGGCGGCACGCGACCTGCCGCACAATTTCATCCGCGGCGTCAACGCGCGCAACCCCGACAGCAACGCCTGGGCGCTGTTGGAGCGCAGCGAGATCGATGCCGATGGTTTCGACGCGCTGTTCGCGGCCGAGGCGCAGGCGCTGGGGCATGATGTGCGCGGCGCCGCAGTGCTCGACCTGCTGGCGGGCGATGTCCGCCCGGCGATGGTCGCCGCGCTCGATGCCTGCCGCGCGGCGGGCTACCGGCTCGGCTGCATCACGAATAACGCCAAGGTCGGGACAGGCGCCGGCATGACCCGCGACCCGGCCAAGGCCGCCGCGATCGCCGCCATCCTTGCGCGCTTCGACCATGTCATCGAAAGCAGCAAGGTTGCGTTGCGCAAGCCCGACCCGCGCATCTACCTGATGATGTGCGAACTGCTGGCGCTGGCCCCGGCGGAGTGCGTCTACCTCGACGACCTCGGCATCAACTGCAAGCCGGCGGCGGCGCTCGGCATGACAGCGATCAAGGTCAGCAGCGAGGCCCAGGCGCTGCACGATCTCGGCACGCTGCTCGGGCTGCCATTGAGTTAGCCGGTGCGCATAGCTAGGGTTGCGGCAGGTTCGCACGGCACGCTCCGGCACGCATCGGCACGGCCAACCGCCACAACAGGAGCGTGCGATGGATATGAACCCGAACCGGGCGCTGTGGGAAAAGGGCGATTTCACGCAGATCGCCGCGGGGATGCGCGACAGCGGCGCCGCGCTGGTCGACGCATTCGGCATCGTGCCGGGGATGAAGCTGCTCGATCTCGGCTGCGGTGACGGGACGACGGCGCTGCCGGCGGCCCGGCTGGGCGCCGATGTGCTCGGCGTCGATATCGCTGACAATCTGGTCGCTGCCGGCAATGCCCGCGCCCGGGCCGCCGGCCTCGCGAACCTGCGTTTCGAACAGGGCGACGCGTCGCAACTGGCCGGCCTGGCCGACGACAGCTTCGACATGGTGGTCAGCATCTTCGGCGCGATGTTCGCCCCGCGCCCGACCGATGTGGCGCGCGAGATGGTGCGCGTGACAAAGCCCGGCGGGCGCATCGTCATGGGCAACTGGATCCCCGGCGACCCGACGCTGGTGGCGCAGATCCTGCGCATCAGCGCCGCCTATACGCCGCCGCCACCGGAAGGCTTTGTCAGTCCGATGGGCTGGGGTATCGCGGCGAATGTCGTCGATCGCTTCGCCGCCGCCGGGGTGCCCGCCGCGAACATCAGCGCCGAGCCGGCGACCTATATCTTCGATTGGCCCGGCAAGCCGACCGAAATGCTCGCCGCGTTCCGCCAATTCTATGGCCCGACGATGAATGCCTTCGAGGCTGCAACCGGTGCCGGCCGCGCGGATGACCTGCAGGCCGAACTTGCGACGCTGTTCGAAAGCCAGAACACCAGCAAGACGGCAACGCGCATCCCGGCGACGTATCTGCGCGTGACGGTACAGGTGCCGTGAAATGGTGCCCGGGGGCGGATTTGAACCACCGACACGGGGATTTTCAATCCCCTGCTCTACCCCTGAGCTACCCGGGCCCGTGATGCACCCGGCGGGGTAAGCCGGGGCGGAGGCAGGCGTCTAACCGTCGGCGCGGTTGTTGTCCAGCGGGCGCGTGTCGGAAAGTTCGTCTTCATTGTCGCTCGCCGGCACGACATAGCCTTCGCGCATCCACTGGACGAGATCGCGATCCTGGCAACCGCGCGAGCAGAACGGCGCATGGGCGGCGACACGGGGGGATTTGCCGCAATAGGCGCAGGGTTTATCCATGGACATCGCCTGTCGATATGGCGAGCGCCGGGTCGGCGTGCAAGCGCACCTCGCCACCGGTTTGCCGGGCCAACATGGCTATGAGGTCGGGATGCGCCGTCAGCCAGGCGATCACCGCGGGATGCGCGGCCAATGTGCGTGCACCTGCCGCGCCGCGCCCGGCGCGACGCAGCAGTTCCAGCGCGGCAAAGCCCGGGGCGCGGACCGATTCGACGAACGAGGCGCGCAGCCGCGGCCGGACGATCTGGACAAAGCCGAAGCCATTGACCGCGGTGCGTTCGAACGGCGGCGGCAGCGCGGCGTCGAGGATCTCGCCGAGCCGGGTGCGTGCCGCCTTGCCCGCCAGCGTCGGGAAATCCACGCCGATCGAGCCGGTGATGTCGAAGCGCGCGATCGCGGCGGCCGCGGCATGGGCGGCGGCCTCGGCGAGCGTGGCGAGGTCGCCCGGGCCATCGACGTCGATGACCGTCATGCCCGGCGTCGGGCTGATGGTCAGCAGCCCGCCCGGAAAGCCGACATGGCCGGTGCGCGCCGCTTCGACGGATTCGCCCCAGCCGGCGGCTTCGAGCCGGTCGTCGCCATGCGCGCCCAGCAGCGTGACGCGGTGGCCCGCCGCCCTCAGCCGCGCGGCGAGATCGGGGCCGGGGGTGACTTCACCCGGCGCGTCGGCTGCGCCGTCAATGGCGCGTGCCTTGGCGAGCCGTGGCCGCGCGATCTCGGGCACGGCCGCGCGAACGACCTCGACACGCACCAGCGAACCCTCGGCAACGCGCGGCAGCGGTTCGAGCAGCGCCTCGGTGTCGCCCAGCCGGACGATGCCGCGCCGGCCAGGCTCGAGGATCGTCGCCAGCCGGCCGACATGCACCGCGCCAGCGCGCGGGCCGCCGTCGTCGCGCTCGATATGCGCGGCGAGGATCGTGTCGCCATCGAGCACCAGCGCGCGGGTGGCGCCGATGCCGCGCTCGACCAGTGCCTCAGCCATGCCAGTCCGACGCCGCGAGCAGCGCGCGCGTCTCCGCCAGCGGCAGGCCGACGACCCCCGACCAGCTGCCCGACAGCCAGCGCACCCAGGCCTCGGCGGAGCCCTGCAGCGCATAGCCGCCGGCCTTGCCGCGCCAGTCGCCGGCGGCGATCAGCGCGTCGATGGCGGCGGCGTCGAGGCGGTGGAAGGTGACGATGGTTTCGCTCGTCCGCATCCGCACCTGCCCGGCGGCATCGGCGATGGCGACGGCGGTGGTGACGCGGTGGCGGCGGCCCGACAGCAGCGCCAGGCAGGCGCGCGCCGTCGCCTCGTCCTCGGCCTTGGGCAGGATGCGGCGGCCGACACCGACGACGGTATCGGCGGCGAGCACGAGCGCGCCGGGGTGGCGCGCGGCGACGGCGGCGCATTTCGCGCGCGCCAGCCGCTCGGCATGGGCGCGCGGCACCTCGGCCTTTGCCGGCGTCTCGTCGATATCAGCGGGGTCGATCGTGTCGGCGACGATGCCGAGCCGCGCCAGCAATTCGACACGGCGCGGGCTGGCGGATGCAAGGATGAGTTTCAGGCGAGCCACTCCAGGAAGGTGCCGTGCGGATGGGCGCGCGCCAGCAGGCGTTCCGCGGGCGCGCCGCCGCGCCACAACGTCAGGCGCAGCGTCGGCAAATGCGGTTGGGACGGATCGTCCATTTCATAGCGCAACCAGGCGACGGGCGCGGCGGCTGTCGCCGCCAGCGTCGCCAGATGCGCCGCGATCCGGGCCTTGGTGGCGGCCGGGAAATACTGGAAGGCGATCGAGTGAAAAACCACCGCGACACTGCCAGCTTCGGGCGCAACATGGTGCTCCACCCAGTCGGCGGCATCGGCGCGGTCGATCGGCGGCGGCAGCGCCTGCGCCAGCGCGATCGCGGCGGCGGCGCGCGCCACCCGCTCGGGCTGGTCGGGCCAGACATAAGCCATCAGCCGATCGCGCACCGCCGGGTCAGCAACGTCGAGCGGGTTGATATCGGTGCCGCGCCGCGAAAGGACCGCGACCCTGGCAGCCGGCGGCGGCGGCCCGGTCCAGGCTGGTGCCAGTTGCACCGGTGACGCTGCGTTGCCGGCCGCGACCCCGCCAAGATCGTAGCCGAAGGCCGCGAGATTGAGGTTGAGCCCGGCGCTGCAGCCGAGTTCGAACAGCCGCAACGGCAGGCCTGTCGCCGCGGCAATCGCCATCAGCCCCGGCATCAGCACGCCCGATCGCGCCACCTCGTTGGTCTGCGGCGGCCCGGCGAGCCAGCCGGCAAGTTCCGCATCGCGCGCCGGATCGGCGAGCACCGCGCGCAGCGCCGCAGCAAGCTCCGCCACATGGGGTAGCGCCGCCGGCGGATACAGCGCCGCCAGCTGCGGCGCCCGCCCGGCGCGCACCAGCGCGTTGCAGCCGCTAGTGAAGCGCATCATCAGCGCATCCGCCATGGCATCGCCCGGCCACCCGGCAAGCGTGCGGCCGGTCAGGCTGGCAGCGTCGCAGGCCAGCACCGCTGCCTCGCACACCGCTGCGGTCAGCGGCGCCTTGAACGCCCGGCAGAATGCCGCCTGCCGGCCGAAGGCGTCGGCAATGGCCGGCGGCAGCGCCATCAATCCTCCGGCGCGATCGTCACCTTCAGGCCATCGAGCGCCGCGGTGAACGGGATCTGGCACGACAGCCGCGAGGTGGCGGTCTTGTGGTCCGAGCTGTCGAGCAGATCATCCTCGTCGGCGCTTGCCGTGCCGGTCGCCGCGGTGAAGCCATCGTCGACATAGACATGGCAGGTGGCGCAAGAACAGCAGCCGCCGCACAGCGCCAGCAATTCGTCGATGCCGCCGTCGCGGATGATCTCCATCACCGACATGCCGGGCTTTGCCGCCAGCGCGATTTCCTTGCCCTCGCGGGTGGTGACGAAGATTTCGGCCATTTCGGTTCCCTGTGTGATTGTGCCGACCCCCTTAGCGGCGGCGGCGGCCAAAGGACAAGATGGCGAAGCCGCACGCTTGTCGATAGGGTCGGCTTAAACAGGGGAGTTTTCCATGCGCGTCGTCCACCAGTTCGCCCCGCCGATGTCGGGCCTGATCGCCAGCCTGCCCGGCGTCACCAGCGCCAAGCACCAGCCGCGCGAGCGGCATTGGGACCTGCCCGTCGACGCCGATGTGCTGTTTATCCTCCACGGCGAGGGCGCCGACCGCAGCGTCGCCGGCGTGCCGCGCCCCGCCGGCTGGCCGGGCGCGACGAAGCTCGTCCAGATCGCCAGCGCCGGGCTCGACGATTATCCCAACTGGGTGTTCGAGGCGCCGAAGGTGGCGTGCAGTTCGGGCACCACCGCCAGACCGATCGCCGAATACGCGCTGGCGGTGATGCTCGCGCATGCAAAGCAGCTGGCGAACGTCACGCTGAAGGCCGGCGACAGCTGGCCGAGCCGCGACGCGATGATGACCAACCCGTCGGGCACGCTGGAGAGCCGGACGCTGGGGCTGCTCGGGCTGGGCGCGATCGGCAGCCAGGTCGCCCGTTATGCCGCCGCCTTCGACATGAAGATCATCGCGACGCGCCAGTCGAACACGCCGCCCGACGACCCCAACATCACGCTGGTGCCGCTCGCCGAGCTTGCCAGCCGGTCGGACCATCTCGTCATCGCGGCGCCGATCAGCCCGGAGACGCACGGCCTCGTCAATGCCGACTTCCTCGGCCGGATGAAGGCCGATGCACATATCGTCAATGTCGCGCGCGGCGCCATCATCGACGACGATGCGCTGAAAGCCGAGTTCGACAAGGGGCGGCTATGGGCCTCGCTCGACGTCACCGAGCCCGAGCCGCTCCCCGATGGCCATTGGCTGATCGGCCACCCGCGCGCCCGGGTGACCCCGCATCGGTCGTGGGTGTCGCCGGAAACGTCGCGGCGGGTCTTCGAGCGGCTGGCCGAGAATATCCGCCGGATGGTGGCCGGAGAACCGCTGCTGGGGCAGGTGAAGGGCTAGGCAATCATCGGCTCGAGGGTCGCCAGCACGCGTCATGCTGAACTTGTTTCAGCATCCATCGTAACGCGAGGACAGCCGGTGCCTGCCGCACGGTGGATGCTGAAACAAGTTCAGCATGACGGTCGGACAGCATCCCTTAGAACGGCACGACCTTGCCCTTCTTCGAAAACTTCATGTAGCCGATGTTGATGCCCAGCCGGGCGCCGACGCCGAGCTTGACCGGCACGATGATGACCTTGTCGCGCTGCAGGTAATTGGCGGTGAAGCCGCCGACCAGATAGGCCTTGCCCTCGGCGGCCGGATAACGGCGGAACAGGTCTTCGGTGTCGTCGAGGTTGTAGACCAGCGCAAAGGTCTTCGACCCGTCGCCGCCGAGATCGAAGCCGATCGATGGCCCGGTCCAGTGTACCGTCTGCTGGCCTTCGACCTTGTGGAACAGCGTGCCCGAGCCATAGCGCAGGCCGACGACCACGGCGCCGCCGATCTCCTTGCCGACGATATAGGCGTTGGGCTGGCCGTATTTGGCAAAGGTCTGGCGCATCAGCTCGCCCAAGCCCTCGGCG
>JANOCM010000008.1:0-2743 GCA_031412175.1 Alphaproteobacteria bacterium | reverse complement strand
CCCGATGTGCCGTCGGTGCTGCTCGAAACCGGTTATGTCAGCAATTCGGCGGACGCCGAAATGCTGTTCTCGACGTCGGGGCGCAAACGCATCGCCAACGGCGTGGCGCGCGCCATCGAGCGTCATCTGGTCGGGGATTGAAATGCTTCCCACTGCGGCGCGCAGCCGCTATCGGACAGGCTGACACTGGAGTGACGATGCGGCGTTGGGTGATTTTCGGCGGGGCGGGGCTGGTCGTGGTGGCGCTCGCCGTTGCCGCGCTGTTCTGGTCCGCGATGAAGGACCTGCCCGACGAGGCTGCGCTCGCCGAATTCGCGCCCGCGCTGCCCAGCACGGTGCGCGATATCAATGGCGACATCGTCACCACCTTCACCCGCGAACGCCGCATCTATCTGCAATACAACGAAATCCCGCGGAAACTCGTCGAAGCCTATATCTCGGCGGAGGACAAGACCTTCTTCGAACATGGCGGGCTGGATTATCTCGGAATCCTGGCGGCGGTGTTCACCAACATCGAATCGCAGTTCACCGGCCGGCGACCGGTCGGCGCCTCGACGATAACCCAGCAGGTGGCGAAAAGCCTGATCGGCAACGAAGTCAGCTACAGCCGCAAATTGCGCGAGGCGATCCTGGCGCGCCGCATCGAGGCGATTTTCACCAAGCAGCAGATCCTCGAGCTTTACCTCAACCAGATCTTCCTCGGCCGCAACGCCTATGGGGTCGAAGCTGCCGCACAGGCCTATTTCGGCAAATCGGCGAACCAGCTCGATCTGGCGCAGATGGCCTATCTCGCCATTTTGCCCAAGGCGCCGAGCACCTACAGCCCCATCAGCCAGAATGCCCGCGCGGTGGCGCGGCGCGACTATGTGCTCAATCAGATGCAGGCCAACGGCTATATCACCGCTGCCGAGCGCGCCGCTGCGGCGGCCGAGCCGCTCGTCGCCGTGCCCAACCGCTCGATCGCCCAGCCGCGCGCCTCGGATTACTTCGTCGAGGATGTTCGCCGCACGCTGATGGCGAAGTTCGGCGAGACCGAAAAGGACGGCCGCAACAGCGTCTATGGCGGCGGGCTGTGGATTCGCACATCGGTCGATCCCCGGCTGCAGATCGCCGCCGAGGAAGCGATGCGCGATGGCTTCATGCGTTATGAACGCGGCCGGGCATGGCGCGGGCCGCCGGCGCATATCGAAATCGGCGACGGTTGGCCGGCACGGCTGGTGTCGGCGGCGGTTGCGACCGGCTATCCCGATTGGCGCAAGGCCGTGGTGCTGTCGAAATCCGGCGCCGATTCGACGCTCGGTTTTGCCGATGGCAGCACCGGCAGCCTGCCCGGCTATGCCGCGTTGCTGCCGCTCAAGGGCACCGCGACTTCGGCCGGCCAGGCGCTGCGGCCCGGCGATGTCATTCCTGTCGTCAAGGCCGGCGGCGCGTGGGCGCTGCGCCAGGCCCCCGAGGTGTCGGGCGGCATGGTCGTCGAGGATCCGCACACCGGCCGCGTGCTGGCGATGGTCGGCGGCTTCGACGCCCGCGCCCAAAGCTTCAACCGCGCCACCCAGGCCAAGCGCCAGCCGGGATCGACCTTCCAGCCGATCGTCTATGCGACCGCGATGGACAATGGCTTCACGCCGTCGTCGATCGTCGTCGATGCGCCCTATTGCGTCTACCAGAGCCGCAGCCTCGGCCAGAAATGCTTCCGCAATTTCGGCAACATGCGCGGGGCCGGCGCACAGACGCTGCGCTGGGGCCTTGAACAGTCACGCAACCTGATGACGGTGCGCGTCGCCTACAACACCGGCATGGACAAGGTGGTGGCGCAGGCCAAGGCGCTCGGCATCGGCGAATACCAGTCTGTGCTGGCGATTGCGCTGGGGGCTGGCGAGACGACGGTGATGAAGCTGACCAACGCCTATGCCCAGATCTTCAACGCCGGGCGCGAACTGCAGCCCTCGACGATCGAGATGGTCCAGGATCGCGACGGCAAGGTGATCTGGCGGCGCGACAACCGCGCCTGCCCGGGCTGCGGTGCCGCCGACTGGAAGGGCGAACCGATGCCGCGGCCAGGCGGCAAACCGAAACAGGTGATGGACGCGCGCACCGCCTTCCAGACCGTCCACTTGATGGAAGGCGTCGTCCAGCGCGGCACCGGCACGCGGCTGCTGGCGCTCGAGCGGCCCTTCGCCGGCAAGACCGGGACAACCAGCGGCCCCAAGGACGTCTGGTTCGTCGGCGGCACCCAGGATCTCGTGGCGGCGCTGTACATGGGCTATGACAATCCGCGCAATCTTGGCGGCTATGTCCAGGGCGGCACGGTGGCGGCGCCGATCTGGGTCGATTTCGGCAAGAAGGCGCTGGCGGACGCCCCCAAGCTGCCGTTCATCATACCGCCGGGCGTCCGCATGGTGCGGATCGAGCGCCGATCGGGCAAGCGCGTTTTCGGCGCCTGGCCGACGACTGAGGCCAAGGCGGCAGTGATCTGGGAAGCCTTCAAGCCCGACAGCGAGCCGCGCCGCACCGGCACCGTCGCCGGCGCCAGCAGTGGCAGTGCCGGGCCGACACGGCGGGTGCGCAGCGATGCCGAATTCATGAAGAACACCGGCGGGATTTACTGACTCCCTCCCCGTAGACGCTTCGCGTCGCCTAACGGCTGCGGGGAGGGCGACTCGCGACGCGAGCGGGGTGGGGCTGCGGCTTCCGATATAGTGAACCCCCACCCCGCTCGGCTGGCGCCGAGTCGCCCTCCCCG
>JANOCM010000007.1:0-2717 GCA_031412175.1 Alphaproteobacteria bacterium | reverse complement strand
TGAATCGCAGGATGAAGCGCGCTATTTGTCGGCGTTGGTCGACGACGTGCCGAGCCCGTTGATCAGCCTCGACGCCGAAGACCGGCTGGTCTTGCTCAACAAGGCGGCGCGGCGGTTGTTTGCCGGTGCCGGCGCGCGCGCAGCCGATCTGGCGGCGCATGGCAACTGCTTTTCCGCCGATGTTGCGGCGATGAAGCCGGGCGAACGGCGCCAGGCACAGATGCTTGTCGCCGGCGTGCCCACCGCGGCCCTGCTGTCGATGGCCGAGGTGCGGCAGGGCGCCGGCATCATGCGCATCATCGCGGTGCAGCCGATCCAGCAGGAACTCGATCGCGCCGAATTGGCGGCGCAGACCGATCTGGTGCGCGTGCTGACCCATGAGATCATGAATTCGATGACGCCGGTGACGTCGCTGTCGGCGACCGCTGCCAGCCTGATCGCCGCCGCCGACAAGGGCGATGACCCGGCGATCAGTGATGCCCGTGCCGCAATCGAGACGGTGGCGCGGCGCGCCGAGGGGGTGATGCACTTCGTCCGCACCTATCGCCAGCTGACACGCCCGCCGGAACTGCGCCGCCGGCGCACCGAAATCGCCGCGCTGTTCGCGGAACTGAAGCGCCTGTTCGAAAGCGAATGGCCACACATGCCGCTTGCCGTGGCCATCGAGCCGGCGGCGCTGGCCATCGATGCCGATCCCGATCTGTTGACGCAATTGCTGATCAACCTGCTGCGCAACGCCGGCGAAGCGGTGGCGGGCAGCGACAGCCCCGCCGTTGCACTGGCGGCCACCATGCTGAAGGGCGGCCGTGTCGCCATCGGTGTCACCGACAATGGCCCCGGCATCCCCGATGACCTGCGCCAGGATATCTTCCTGCCGTTCTTTTCGACCAAGGCTGAAGGCACCGGCGTCGGGCTCAGCCTCGCCCGGCAGATCGCATTGGCGCATGATGGCGCGCTGGTCTGCGAGCCGGCGGCCGGGGGCGGTACGCGCTTCCGCCTGACGCTTTGATCGTTCGATCATGTCGGTAAAGCGCAATATCGCCGCAAACTATGCCGGCAGTGTCGTCGCCAACGGCCTGTCGCTGCTGCTGGTCCCGGTCTACATACGCTACCTCGGGATCGAAGCTTATGCGCTGGTGGCACTGTTTGCTGTCATCCAGGCATGGATGGGTCTGCTGGATCTCGGCATGGCACCGTCGCTGGGCCGGCAGATGGCGCGGTTCACGGCCGGCGCCATGCCGGTACAGGCCATTCGCGACCTGATGCGCAGCCTTGAAACGCTGTATTTCGGGATCGCCGGCAGCGTCGCCATCGTGCTGACGCTGTTTGCCGGCGATATCGCCCGCCACTGGCTGAACGCCGAAAACCTGCCGGTCGAGACAATTGCCGGGGCGTTGTCGATGCTCGGCATCGTCGTCGCCATGCGGTTTTGCGAGGGGCTGTACCGCAGCGGCATCATGGGGCTGCAGCAGCAGGTCTGGCTCAACGCCGCGTCGGTGGCGCTCAATCTGTTGCGCAGCCTCGGCGCACTCGCGGTGCTGGCGCTGGTGGCGCCGACGGTGCAGGCATTTTTCATCTGGCAGGGGCTGGTATCGCTGCTGACGCTGACGGTGCTCGGCTGGAAACTGCGCTCACTCCTCCCGCGTGCGCCGCGAAGCCCGCGGTTTTCGCGCGTCGCGCTGGCCTCCGTGCATCGCTTCGCCGGTGGGGTGTTCGGAACCGCGCTGCTCGCCCTGCTGATGGCGCAGGGGGACAAGATCCTGTTGTCGCGGCTGCTCAGCCTTGCCGATTTCGGCACCTATATGCTGGCCTCGACGATCAGCGGCGGGCTGTGGCTGGTCGGTGGCCCGGTGGTGCTGGCGGTGTCGCCGGCGCTGGTGCGGCGTTTCGAGGGCGGCGATGACGCCGGGGTCAGCGCCGCCTATCACCAGGCGTCGCAGCTGGTCGCGGTCGTCGCCGGGCCTGCGGCCTTGCTGATGGCGCTGTTTCCTTACGGGCTTTTGCTGGCCTGGTCGGGTGATGCAGCCCTCGCCGGGCGCGCCGCGCCGATCCTTGGCCTGCTCGCGATCGGCACGTTGCTCAACGCGCTCTACCAGGTGCCGCATTATCTGCAGATGGCGTCGGGCTGGACCGGGCTGACGCTGCGGCTGATGCTGGTGGCGGTGGCGATCATGCTGCCGGCGCTGTTCTGGCTGGTGCCGCGGCACGGCGCCATCGCCGCGGCGGCGATCTGGGCGACGGTGAACATCCTGTTCGTCGCTGTCGGCGTGCCGTTGCAGCACCGGCGGTTGCTGCGCGGGGAAGCGCTGCGCTGGTATGTCTTCGATGTCGGGCTGCCGCTGCTCGGCGCCGGGCTGGTGATGGCACTGGCGTGGGAGTGGCAGCCGCCAGCGGGGACCGGCCGGTGGGGCTGGCTGGGGTTTTGCGCCGGCGCCGGGTTGGCGGCGTTGCTGGCATCGGCTGCGCTGGCCGATGGTCTGCGCGGGCGGCTGCGCGCGCTGGTCGCGTCCCGTATCGCGGCAGGTTGATGCGGAAAAACTATGACTTGCGCGTGACAAGCCCCTAAATGATTCCCGGCTTGGTCTGCCGGGGGGCGTCGCATTGGAAGAATTGGTCGTATCGATCCGGGCCGAACGGCGCTGGCCGTTGCAGGCCGCGCTCGGCGTCGCCGGGCTCTGGCTGGCTGCGATCGTCATCGGCCTCGCCGCCAGTCCGCA
>JANOCM010000006.1:0-1930 GCA_031412175.1 Alphaproteobacteria bacterium | reverse complement strand
GCCGGCCTTGCCGATGTGGCTGATGCGGCCGCCGGTGATGCCGATATCGGCCTTGATGACCCCCCAGTGATCGAGGATGACGGCGTTGGTGATGACGGTATCGACGGCGCCATCCGCGCGGGCACGCTGGCTCTGCCCCATGCCGTCGCGGATGACCTTGCCGCCGCCGAACTTGACCTCCTCGCCATAGCGCGTGCGGTCGGATTCCACTTCGATCAGCAGGCTTGAATCCGCCAGCCGGATGCGGTCGCCGGTCGTCGGCCCGAACATCCCGGCATAGGCGCGGCGGGTGATGGTGACACTCATAGCGGCCCGCTGACCTGGCCGCGAAAGCCCCAGACGATGCGGTCGCCGCCATAGGGGATCAACGCCACGTCGCGCGTCTGGCCGGGTTCGAAGCGGATGGCGGTCCCGGCGGCGATATCGAGGCGTTGCCCGTGGGCGGCAGCGCAATCGAACGCCAGCGCCGGATTGGCTTCGGCGAAATGAAAATGGCTGCCGACCTGGACCGGGCGATCGCCGGTGTTGGCGACGGTCAGCACCGTCACCACGCGGCCGGCGTTGAGTTCGATGTCGCCGGGGGCGGTGATGATTTCACCCGGAATCATCGGATCGGCCGGTGGACGGTGACGAGCTTGGTGCCGTCGGGGAACGTCGCCTCGACCTGGACGCTCTCGATCATCTCCGCCACGCCGGGCATGACCTGGTCGCGCGTCAGCACATGGCCGCCGCTGGCCATCAATTCGGCGACGCGCTTGCCATCGCGGGCGCCCTCGACAACATGGTCGGCGATCAGCGCGACGGCTTCGGGATGGTTGAGCTTGACCCCGCGCTCGAGCCGCTTGCGCGCGACGATCGCCGCCATGGCGACGAGCAGCTTGTCCTTCTCGCGCGGGGTGAGGTGCATCTCAGCAATGCCACACGTTCGGCATCGCGTCGGCGAACCCACCCGCCGCCGCCCGCAACCCTGCCGCCAGCCGCATCACCGTCCGCCGCAGCGCCGCGGCATCGGCCGCCAGCAGCCGCACGATCAGCAGGCCGTCGAAGCTGGTCGCGCCGCCGTCGCAGCCATCAATCAACGTCCGCGCCAGCGCCAGATGCTCCGCCGCGTCCGCCCCCACATACACCAGCGTCGCCGCCGAACACGCCGCCCCGAACGCAAACGGCGCCGCCATCTGCACGGCGATATCGCCGTCGAGCCGCAGCGCATCGACCCACACCAGCCGCCCGTCGCGGCGGATGCGCCAACTGTCGTGGACCCGGCCGGTCCGCACCGTCTCGCCCATCGCGGTGCGGCCGAAAACCAGGCTTTCGACCGCCAGCAGCCGCCCCGTCGGCGCCACATCGGCCTCGAAGCTGCGCCGCACGCGGGTGCCATCGAACAGGATCGCCTCCTGCGCCAGCCATTCGGCCCACGCACCGGCAGCGACACCGACATGGGTTTCGATTGCAATATCGGCGTCGCCGGGCAGCACGCGGTACAGCCGCTCGGCCGCCTGGGTGGTCAGCGTCGCCGCCGCGCCCGCCGCCACCGCCAGTTCGACGCGGATGCGGTCGCCACCGGTCAGCCCGCCGGTGGTGGTGATCGATACCGCCTGGAGCGGCTCGCCGGGCTCGCCATCGGGGAACAGCAGCCGGCACGGCGCGCGCTGGTAAAGGTCCGCCAGCCCGCCGACGCCGACCGCCAGCCGCGCCGCGCCATCGACGCGCTGGTGGCGCTGGCCGGCGCCGGCGCCCGCTGCTGCATATGGTTCGACCCGCATCGCGGCAGGATTGGCCCCGCCGCAGCGTTCGTCAACATGGGGCAAATGACGTAGTGACGCGAAAAGAGCCTCAGTTGGGCTTGGTCACGTCCCCCACGATCTTTTCGGGCTTGTAGCGTTTCTTGCCTGCCGGCGTGTCGGCGCCATGTTCGGTCGTGACGTCGCTC
>JANOCM010000005.1:0-2346 GCA_031412175.1 Alphaproteobacteria bacterium | reverse complement strand
GCTGCGCAACCTTACCGCCCGCCTCGATTATCCGCGCTACCGGGTGTTCGTCGGCGTCTATCCCAATGATCCGGCCGGCATGCTGGCAGTATCGCGGGTCGGCGACCACCGGTTGCAGACGGTGATCTGTACCGCGCCCGGTCCGACGACCAAGGCCGATTGCCTCAACCACCTCTGGGCGGCAGTGGTGGCGCACGAGGCGCGCACCGGATTCCCGTTCAAGGCGGTGGTGCTGCACGACGCCGAAGATGTCGTCCACCCGCAGGAGTTGTGGGTCTATGATGCGCTGATCCCGCGGCTCACGATGGTGCAATTGCCGGTGCTGCCGTTGCCCGATCCGGGGTCGCGCTGGATCAGCGGCCATTATCTCGACGAATTCGCCGAAAGCCATGCCAAGGACCTGGTAGTGCGCGAGGCGCTGGGCGCCGCCGTGCCCTCCGCCGGCGTCGCCTGCGCCATCGATCGCGCCTATCTCGGCCGCATCGCCGCCGCGGCCGGCGGCAAGCCGTTCGACGCCACCTGCCTGACCGAGGACTATGAACTCGGTCACCGGATCAAGGCGCTTGGCGGCCGCAGCGCGCTGGTGCGGGTGCGCGACGGCGACGACCGCATCATCGTCGCCACCCACGAACACTTCCCCAACAGCTTCGGCGCAGCACTGCGCCAGAAAAGCCGCTGGCTGACCGGTATCGCGCTGGCCGGCTGGGACCGGATCGGCTGGCCGGGCGGCCTCGCCGATCGCTACATGCTGCTGCGCGACAGGAAGGCGCTGCTGACGGCGCTGCTCGCTATGGTTGCCTATGCGCTGGCACTGCTGGTGCTCTTCGATGTGGCGTTGCGCGCCGCATCTCCGGCCGCCGCAGCGATGCCGGCGCTGGCCGGGCCGCGGTTGACCGGCTTGCTATGGGCCAATGCGGCATTGCTGGGCTGGCGGCTGCTGATGCGGGCGCTGTTCACCGCTCATGCCTATGGCCCGATCGAAGGGCTGCGGTCGCTGCCGCGCGCGCTGGCGAGCAATGTCATCAACGCCGCCGCGGCGTGGAAGGCGACCCGCCGCTATTTCGCCACGCTGCGCGGGGCGGCGCCGCTGGGCTGGGACAAGACGGCGCACCGCTATCCCGGCGAAGACCCGGCCTGATGGCACGATCGGCAAGCGTCGGCCGGCCACAACGCGCGCTGGCGTTTCTCGGCCTGGCGCTGGCGCTGGGGTTTTCGGCGCGGCTGCCGCTCCTGATGGCCAGCGCCGGGGCGACGCTCGCGGCGCTGCGGCCGCTGCCGGCGCCGGCGGTGCCCGGAATGCCGATACCACCGCTGCTCGCCGCTGCCGGCGCGCCGCCAGCGCTGCTTGCGCTTGGCCCGGCGCCGACCGCGCCTGGCCAAGTAACGATCGCGATGCGCACCCTGCCAACCCGCAGCGGCGCGTCGCCGGTGATGATGGCGGTCGCTGTGCCACCCGAACCCCTGCCGGCGCTACCGCTGTCCGCCGCCGCGCCGGCCCAAGCGTCCTATTCGCCGCCCTCCCCCTTTGAAATGGCCTCCCAGGCCTATGCCCGGCTCGCCGCCGGCGATCGCCGCGGGGCGGCGCGGCTGTTCGATGCCGCCATCGCCGCCGGCCCCGATCCGCGCGCGGCGCAGTGGCAGCGCGACCGCCAAGCATTGTCACGGCGCTGGTCGGGGGAAGCCTATGCTCTGCTCCGCGACGGCGGCACGGCTGGCCCGGCCGCTTCACCCGTGCTCGGGGGCGGCCAGTCAGGTGCCAGCCTCGCCTGGACGCTCGACCCGCTGGCGCGGCGGCCGCTGGCCATCGTCGCGCGCAGCAATGCCGCGAGCGATGATGCCGAATCGGCGCAGGCCGCCATCGGCGTGCGCTGGCGGCCGCTGGCAGGCGTCAGCATCAGCGCCGAACGGTTGATCGCCATCGGCGCCACGGCACGCAACGACTGGACGCTGCGCATCGCGGCGGGCGCTGATGGCAAACAGGGCCCGGTCGGCTGGAACGGCTATGGCGAGGCCGGCGTGCTCGGCAATGGCGATATCTATGCCGGCGGCCAGGCGCGGGCGCTGCTGCCGCTGGCGCATGTCGGCCGGATCAGGCTGTCCGCCGGCCCCGGCGGCTGGGCCAGCATCCAGACCGGCGGCGTCACCACGAGCCGCGTCGATGTCGGCCCCAGCCTTGTCGCCAGCGCGCCGATCGGCAGCTTTGCGGTGGATGTCGCCGCCGATTGGCGCTTTCGCGTCGCCGGCAATGCCGAACCCGGCAGCGGCCCGGCGCTGACGGTCTCGACGCGTTTCTGATCGGGATTCGGCGCCTCCTGCCCGTGTGGCAGGAGGCGCCAGCCCTCCCCG
>JANOCM010000004.1:0-18246 GCA_031412175.1 Alphaproteobacteria bacterium | reverse complement strand
GCCCGGCGGCAGCACCGCGCCGGTGATCAGCGCCAGCGTCCGCACCGCCGCCGCGGCGCTGCACGACGCCGGCTATGACGTCGTCGAGGTGACGCCGCCGCTGGTCGAGGAGGCGATCGCCGTCTGGGCGCAATGGCTGGTCTCGGAATTCGGCACCCAGCGCGGTCCGATGGGACAGATCATGTCGGACGAGGCGATGGGTTTTTTCGGCGCCTTTGCGGCGTTGCAGCCCGATGTCGATTTCGGCGCCAGCGTCGGGCTGCAGGTGCGCCGCCATGCCGTCGCGCGCGCCTGGCATGATTTCCTGTACGACTATCCGATCATCCTCGGGCCGACCTGGTGCCAGCCGCAGTTCGAACATGGCTTCGACGTCGCGGGGCCAGGCAGCGCCGCCGCGACGCTCGACCTGATGCGCTTCGTGACGCCGATGAATTTGCTCGGGCTCCCCGTCGCCTGCGTACCGGTCGGGATCGCTGATGGCCTGCCGCTGGGGGTGCAGATCACCGGCAATCATGGCCAGGAGGAACTGTGCCTCGACGCCGCCGCCGCCATCGAGGCGCGTCTCGGCGTCATTACGCCGATCGACCCTAGGGGTTAGTCCCTAGGTCGTTTCCCGCGCTATTTTGCGCTGGATCAATGCTGCACCTGCGCTGGACGCCCACAGCCGTGGCCATCCAACAGGGAGCAGACACCATGCGCGTTTCAAAGATCATTGCCGGCTTGGCACTTGCCGCCAGTTTTGCGGCCCCCGCCGCCGCCAAGCAGGGCGATGTCCTCGTTCGCCTGCGCGCCATCATGGTGTCGCCGAACGAAGGCAGCAGCGCGGTGCTGCCCAGCTTCCCGGGCGCCGGCGTGTCGATCAACGACGCCTATGCGCCGGAACTCGATTTCACTTACATGGCGACCGATCATCTGGGCGTCGAGCTGGTGCTGGCCACCGACAAGCACACGATCAGCGGCACCGGCACGCTGGCCGGCGTCGGCAAGCTGGCGAGCACCTGGGTGCTGCCGCCGACGCTCGTCCTGCAATATCACTTCGTCCCCGCAGGCCATTTCCGGCCCTATGTCGGCGCCGGAATCAACTACACGATCTTCTATTCGAAGAATGCCAGCGACGCGCTCGAAAATGCCGTCGGCCCCACCGATGTCAGCCTGAAAAGCAGCTTCGGCTATGCCGTGCAGGCCGGTTTCGATGTCGATGTCAGCGAGAAGGTGTTCCTCAACGTCGACGTCAAATACGTCGACATGACGACGCGCGCGACCTTGACCAGCGGTGCGCTCGTCAACCGCGTCGATGTCGATATCAACCCGTTCGTCTTCGGCGTCGGCCTCGGCATGCGCTTCTGATCGCGCGTCCGGCGGCTACCAGAACTGGCTGCCGGGCACACCCTTGAACGGCCCGGCGAGATCGGACGTGATCCAGCCGCCATAGAAGCCGCCGGGCTGCGGCCGCACGGTTTCGCCATCGATGGTCACGGCATCGAAGGGCGCTGCGTAGAAGGCGATATGGTCGCGCAAGGCAGCGAAGCGGGCCGTCGGCTGGAGATAGCTCCAGCCGACTGCCGCCAGCCGCGTGTCGCCGATAACGACATCCCAATAGACGGCGCGCCCTTTCCATTCGCACACCGAACCGCGCTGCGGCGACGGCTGGAGCAGCGCCATCGCGATATCGGCGGGCGGCAGGTACCAGGTCGGCGGGTGGCTGGTTTCGAGCGTCCGCAGCGCGCGCACCGTATCGGCGATGACGACGCCGCGGTGAATGATACGCAACCGCCGGGCGGACGCTTCGAGCGCCGGCGGCCGCGGATAATCCCAGACACTTTCCTGGCCGGGCAGGACCGGATCCGGGATCGGCATCAGGCGACCAGTGTGCGGATGGCGCCCCAGGCGGCGGCGACAACGAGGATGAACGTCGGCAAGATGGTCAGCATGAAGCCGAGGCTGCGCGATTTCGGATCGGCATAATAGGCGCGGGCATAGGCGAGGCGGCCGACTGTCCAGACCAGCCCCAGGCCACCGGCGATCGCGTCGCCGAGCACCGGCGCAGCGAGCACCGCGGCGGGCACGAAGATCACCAGCTGTTCGAGCGTGTTCATGTGGACGCGGTTGCGCTTGTCGAATTCAGGATGGCCCGACGCGGCCGGGGCTTCGACGCCATATTTGCCGCGCGCCGCGCCGACAACGGCGCCAAGGCCGAAATAGACGATCACCGCCAACAGGATCGCCAGCGTGGTAAGTGGAAAGAGCGCCATGGTAATTCCCCCCGGATGCCACAAATTGAGTGGCGCGCAAATCCTAGGGGCTGGCGGTGGCGATGGCAAGCGGAGCCCGCCTGGACGTTCCCCCTTGCGACCGCGGCCGATTTTCAGCAAGGCATGGCGCTGCGCACCCGTAGCTCAGCCGGACAGAGCAGCGGTTTCCTAAACCGAAGGTCGCAGGTTCGATTCCTGCCGGGTGCACCAATCTCCAGGGCGCCGCCCCATGATCAGCCGAGGCAAGCCTCGACCAGGCGAGCGAAATCGGCACCCCCGCGGATCGGATCGGCAACCGGCAGGCCCAGCAGTGCCGAGGTTTCGGCGATCACCGCTGCCGCTTCGTCCGCCGGCAGTGACCCGGTGTTGAGGCTGACCCCCGCACAGCGCGCCGCCGGGTTGGTAAGGCGCGCGTGCGAGAGGTTGAGTGCGATGGCATCCGATAGCGCCGGCAGCGCATAGCCCGGGCAGCCGATGATCTCGGTCCGCCCGGCCTCGTGGCACAGGATAATGACGTCGGGCTGGCTGCCGTGCAGCAGGCCGAGCGAAACCCCGGCATAGGCGGGATGGTAGAGCGACCCCTGGCCTTCGATGACATCCCAGTGGTCGGGCGCCGCCGCCGGCGACAGCATCTCCGCCGCGCCGGCGACGAAATCCGCGACGACCGAATCGATCGGAATGCCGGCGCCGGCGATCATGATGCCGGTCTGGCCGGTGGCGCGGAAATCGCAATCGACGCCGCGCGCCTTGAACCCCCGCGCAATGGCGAGCGCGGTGTATTTCTTGCCGAGCGCGCAATCGGTACCGACGGTGAGCAAGCGTTTGCCGGGACGGCGTTCACCGGTGCCGCACGGGATGCCGGCCGGCGGGCGGCGCACGTCGAAGACCCGGCGTCCGGTGCGCTGGACAGCGGCGTGCAAGGCCGGCACCTCCTCGACTCGCGAATGCATGCCGCTGACGATGTCGAGCCCGGCCTCCAGCGCCGCGACGAGCACCGGCACCCAGCTATCCTGGATCTGGCCGCCTTCGGCCGCAACGCCGATGACGATGCTGCGCGCGCCGGCCGCCGCGGCCTCCACCACCGTCATCCGCGGCAGGCCGGTGGTGACGGTGGCGCCGGGCAGCGCGATTTCGGCGAGGCACAGATCGGGCGCCCAATCCTTCAAGCCCAGCGCGGTCTTGGCATAGGATGGGTGCGTCGTATCGCCGAGGAACAGCATATAGGGCGTGGGCAGATCGATCATTTCGGACTCGCTATGGTAAAATGGACAATCGGGACAGTAATTGTTTGAATGTCATCCTGGTAGGCCGCCCCAGACCTCGGCGCCGCACCAGATCAGTCCGTCGGCATAAGATACCGCCGGCTGGCGATCGGCCTTGAGGAATATCGGGCCATCGAGATCGACGACATCGCACAGCTGGCCAACGACGAACCCCGGAGCCATCGCAAGGCTGGTGCCGCACATGTTGCCGACCATCACCTTCAACCCAAGCTCGGTCGCCCGCCGCGCCATCGCCAGCGCCTCGGTCAGTCCGCCGCACTTGTCGAGCTTGATGTTGACGACATCGAACCGGCCAGCCAGCGTTTCGAGCTCGATGAGATCGAGGCAGCTTTCATCCGCCGCCACCGGCAACGGCAGCCGCAGCCCGTCGAGCTGCGCCTCCGCCCCGCGCGCGAACGGCTGTTCGAGCAGCGCGACGCGGCAATCGACGAGCACCGCGATCAGGTCGCCGATACTGGCGGCGGTATAGCCCTGGTTGGCATCGACGCCGATCCACACGTCGGGCCGCACCGCGCGGACGGCACGCACCCGCGCGATATCGAGATCGCTGTCGCCGCTCAGTTTTAGCTTCAGCGCCCTGGCATGAGGGTAATCATGCACGGCGGCCTGCGCCATCACGCCCGGGTCATCGGCGCCCAGCGTCAGCGTCGTCACCAGCGCGCGCGGCGGTGCCAGCCCGGCGAGCGCCCAGACCGGCCGGGCAGTTTCGAGCGATTCAAGCTCCCACAGCGCACAATCGAGCGCGTTGCGCGCGCCGCCGGGTGGCAATGCCGCCTGCAGTTCGGCGCGGGTGAGGCCGCGCGCCACCGCCGGGATCATCGCGCGCAGCTGGTCGATGAACACATCTGGGTCGTCGCCGGTGAAATAGACGCCGGCCGATTCGCCGCGCCCGATCAGGCCGTTGCGGCTGACACGTGCCTCGACGATCGGCGCGGAATTGAAGGTGTAGCCCGAAATATGGAACGGCCGGGCGAACGGCAGGTCGTCGGCAAGGACAGTCAGCTCGGCATTGTGCACGACATGGCTCCGGAAACAGCGGCCCCCCGGACGGATTGTCCGGTCGTTCCAGCGGATCATCGACTGGTAGCACGGTTGATCGGGGCTTGGGCGGCAAAGCTCCACATTAAACCGCGTCGCCGCCCCTCGCGGCGCAGCGGTTTTCTGCTATGCCGGCGCCGTCGCGCCGATGCGGCCCGGGGTGTTGCGGATGCAATTTTTGCTGATAGCCGGAGTGTTTGCCGTGATCGCCAGTTCCGCCAGCGCCGGACCCCTGCCCAAATCCCCGCCGGCACTGCCGCCACCCGGCCCGCCGATCGTCATCGCGCACCGCGGCGCCAGCGCCGATCGCCCCGAACATACCATCGCCAGCTACACCCGCGCCATCGAACAGGGCGCCGATTTCATCGAGCCCGACCTGGTGTCGACCAAGGACCACCAGCTTGTCGCGCGCCACGAGAACGAGATTTCGGGCACCACCGACGTCGCCGCGCACCCCGAATTCGCCGCCCGCAAGGCAACCAGGACTATCGACGGCGAGAGCGTTACCGGCTGGTTCACCGAGGATTTCACGCTCGCCGAGCTGAAGACGCTGCGCGCCCGCGAACGGCTGCCGCAGCTGCGCGCCGCCAATGCCAAGTTCGACGGCGAGTTCACCATCCCGACGCTCGACGAGATCATCGCGCTGGCCAAGGCCGAAACCGCGCGCACCGGCCGCACCATCGGCATCTACCCAGAAACCAAGCATCCGAGCTATTTCCGCGGGATCAACCTGCCGCTCGAACCGGTGCTGCTCGCCGCGCTGGCCAGGGCTGGCTGGACCGGGGCGGACAGCCCAGTGTTCATCCAGTCGTTCGAAGTCGGCAATCTGCAGGCGCTGCACCGCCAGACCAAGGTGCGGCTGATCCAGCTGATCGATGCGAAAACCTCCGCCGACGGCCACAGCTATGACGCAATGGTGACGCCCGACGGGCTGAAGGCGATCGCCGCCTACGCGCAAGGCATCGGCCCGAACCGCGACCGCGTCATCCCGCGCGATGCCGCCGGAAATCTGCTGGCACCGACGCCGCTGGTTGCCGACGCGCATGCCGCCGGGCTGCAGGTCCACCCCTGGACATTCCGCCCCGAAAACTACTTCCTCGCTGCGCCGTTCCGCAAGGGCACCGCGCTGCAGGATCGCGGCGACGCCGCCGGCGAGATCCGCGTCTATCTCGAAACCGGCATCGACGGCGTGTTCAGCGACTTGCCGGCGGCGGCGGTGGCGGCACTGTCACCGGCGCAATAGCCTGGGGCGCCCGCGGAAGAATTTGTCACCCCGGCGAAGGCCGGGGTCCATAAACCACGAACATCGGCGCGCGGGTGCGTGCGCACCCTCATCCCAGCGCAGGTTGGGACCCACCCCGCCGTCGCAATGAGAAAAGTGCGCATCGGTCCCTGAGCGTGTGGTTTATGGGCCCCGGCCTTCGCCGGGGTGACAGATTATACTTCTGGCCAAACAGGCTCAGGCCTCCGGCCAATCGGCGAGGAAGTTGATATTCGCCATCGCGATCGGCCGGCCGCGATCGAACTGCCAGGCGCGGCTGCTGACATTGATGATGCGCCGGCCCAGCCGCGTCACTTCGGCGGCGGCGATCGTGTCGACCGGCGTGCCTTCGCGCATGAAATCGGCGGTGACGGTGACCGGACGCAGCCGCGGCAGCCGGTCGGCATCGGGCTGGGCAACGATCACCGCCGCCAGCCCGGCGATTTCGAGCAGCCCGGCGAGGGCGCCGCCGTGCAGCCGCCCCGGCGCACCGACGAGGCCAAGGCTGAAGGGCATGATCAGCCGCACCTCGTTGTCATCCTGTTCGAACCTCAGGTCGAGCAGCCGCGCGTACGGCAGCATGTCGAGCCGGCCATGCCGTTCGTCGCGCAACGCGCGGGCAAGCGCCGTGCTCGTCATGCGACCACCGTTGGCCGGGTGACGATGAAGGTGCCGGCCATGTTGGCGATCGGATGATCGGGGTCGCCGTCGTGGGCGACCCCGCGGACAAAGGCGATCTGGCGCGTCATGCGATAGCAGCTGGCACGCCCGGTCACGGTCGCACCCGGCGCCGGCCCGCGCAGATAGTCCATGCGCAGGTCGATGGTGGCGATCGGCAGGAATTCGCCCAGCATCATGTGCACCGCAAAGCCGGCCGCCGAATCCATCAGCGTGAAGATCGCCCCCGATGCGATGATGCCGTAATCCGGATCGGCGAGCTGCTGTTCGGCGAACGGCATCGCCAGTTCCGCCCAGTCGGGCCCTTGGCTGCGATAGGCGATGCCGAGCGCCGCGAGATGCGGCACGCCAGACAGGAAATGCTGGACGAAACGCTGCTGGCGTTCGTCGGCAGTCCGGGTGTCGATCGGTGGCTTCACGCCGCCTCGCGGGCGAGGTCGCCGATCCGCGCCACCATCGAGGCGAGGCCCTGGGTGCGGTTCGACGACAAATGCTTCGCCAGCCCCAGCGCATCGAGCCGGGCGCGGATTTCGGCCGTGTCGATCGCGGCCGGCGCGCGGCCATCGGCGAGCATCAGCACCAGCGCCACCAGCCCCTTGACGATCGCTGCATCGCTGTCGGCGCTGAATTTCAGGGTTCCGCCGTCGAAACGGGGGTGCAGCCAGACCTGGCTGGCACAGCCGCGGACTTTGGTGGCGTCGGTCTTCAGCGCGTCGGGCATCGGCGGCAGCGCGCGGCCGAGATCGATGAGCAGGCGATAGCGGTCGTCCCAATCGTCGAGGGCTTCGAATTCGGCCTCGACATCGTCGAAAGTGGCGATGGTCATCCGCGCGGTTTGCGGTGGTGCGCGCCGGGGGTCAACCCGATTGATTGTCGCCCCGGCCGCAACCGGGGCGACGGGCATTACAGTTCGACGCCGGCGGCGATGGCTTCGAGCTTGCGGATGCGTTCCTTCAGGTCGGCGAGATCGATGCGCTGGCCGATGGCCGGCAGGTCGGCGGCGTGGTGTGCCCGGCCCTGTTCGATCTCATGCGCCCGCAGGCGCAGCCAGCCGGCCCAGGCCCAGGCGGCAAAGCCGGCGACAAGGCCCAGGCCGGCGAGGCTGGCCGTGCTCAGCACCAGCAGCGATTCAATGGGTGGCATAGCGTATCCTCCCTTTCTGGAGTCACTGGTTCAAAAGGGTTACTTCAGCGATTCGATCTCGTCCGACAGCCGCTTGGCCGGGTCGGTCGCCAGGCGTTCGAGCACCTGGATACGATCGTTTAGGCGGGTGACCTCGGCGCGCAGGCGCGCGGCTTCGGCGCTTTCGGCTTCGGTCTGTTGCAGCGCTGCCAGCCGGCGGCCCTTGCGGCCACCCCCGACATTGACGCCATATCTGGCGCTGAGCACACGGCCGATCGTGACAATCGCCACGATCAAAACGACCATTTCAAACGGATTCATCTTGGGGTCTCGCAGGGTTTGAGGGGGTGCGACGACGAAGGTTTTTTTCTAGTTGATCTGCTTTGGCGGCAGGCTGTCGATTTCGGCCGACAGCCGCTTGGCGGGATCGGTGGCGATGCGTTCGAGCACCTGGAGCCGGTCCTTGACGCTGCCGATCTCGGCACGCAGCTGGGCGTTTTCCTGGGCAAGCAGCTTGACGCGTTCCTGCGTCTCGCCGCTGGTGGCGGGCAACAGCGGCTTGCCCCAGCTGCTTTCGAGCGGGTAGCCGTTCTTGACCTTGATCCAGGTCGTCATCACCCAACCGATGGTACCGATGAACACGGCGCTGACGCCAACCGGGGCAATCGCTTCGATAAGCATCGGATCGAGTGGCATGGCGAAGTCCTCAATTCAGCTTGGCGGGGACATCGCGCAGGCTTTCGATCTGCGCGGTCAGCGGGTCGCCGCGATCGGTGACGATGCGGTTGAGCGTGGCGACATGGCTCTCCAGCCGCTCGATCTTGGCGGCATATTGCGCCGCCTGTTCGCCGGCGACGGTCGCGGCGAGTTCGAGCTGCTTTTCCTTCAGCTTCATCCAGCGCTTGGCGACGCTGCCCAGGATCGCGGCGAAGACGATCGCCAGGACGACGAACGGAAACAGGTCGGAGGCATCGAGAATCATGCGGGCTACTCCTTGGCCGAGGACCGCAACGGCGCGGGCGCATCGCGCAGGCTTTCGATCTGCGCGGTCAGGCCTTCGTTGCGGTCGGTGACGATGCGGTTGAGGACGGCGACATGTTCCTCGAGCCGTTCGATCTTGGCGGCGTATTGCGCCGCCTGTTCGCCGGCGGTGCGGGCGGCGAGATCGATCTGTTTTTCCTTAAGATCGGCCCAGCGCTTGAACACCTTGCTGCCGATCCCGCCGACGATGGCGACGATGGGGATCGAAACCCCCAGGATCGGGATGAGAAGGGCGAGTTCGCTCATGATCGATAATCCCCGGATTGGCGGTGCGTCAGCGCAGCTTGTCGATTTCGGCCGACAGCCGGTTCGGCGTGTCGGTGGCGATGCGTTCGAGCACCGCGGTGCGCTCCTCGATGCGGCCGATCTTGTCGCGCAGCAGGGCATTCTCGCGCTCGAGGATCGCATTCTGGCGCTTCAGATCGTCATCGGCTTTCTTGTGCGTCGTGCCGCCCCATTCGTTCTCGAGCGGGTAGCCGTGCTTGGCGCGGATTGAAGTGGTGATGATCCAGGCGATGAAGCTCATCGCGATGATGGCGAGGACGAAGATCGGCGAACCGAATGACATGGTGAATCTCCCCCGACCGCGGCGCCGTTCAGCGCAGCTGGTCGATTTCCTTGGCAAGGCTGCTGTTCGACGTCGTCACATAGGCTTCGATGTCGCGCAGCCGGCGATCGGCGTCGCGGAAGGCAGCGTTGACGTCGCGCACCGTGGTCTGCGGCGAGACGCGGACGCTCTTCCAGAACTGCCGGTCCTCGAGGCTTTCATTGTACAGCATGTTGGGCTTGGGGTCGGCGATGAAGCCGGCGGCAAGATAGAGAAACGGCAGGAAGCCGACGCCCATCACGGTCAGCGCGACAAAGCCGACGCGGACCCAGGTGGCATCCCAGCCGAAGTAATCGGCGATTCCGGCGCAGACCCCCATGAAGCGCTTGTTGCGCTTGTCGAGGTAGAAACGGGTGCGGCGAACGCTCATGGTGGCGATCCCTCTCGAGGATGGTTCAGGCGGGCTGGCTGTCGGCGACGAGGCCGATGACCAGATAGATGAGGACCGGGGAGCCGAAGCCGATCAGGGTGGCGGCCAGAAAGCCGACGCGGACCCAGACGGTTTCGATGCCGGTGTAGTTGGCGAGGCCGGCGCAGACGCCCATGACCTTGGCATTGGCCTTGTCGAGCCGGAACGGGGAATTGAGAGCCATTTGCTGATCCTTTCTGCGCTGCGTCAGCGCTGGAACTTGCTGATCCTGGGGCTTTCGTCGCTGGCCGACAGGTCGGTGAGGCGATTGTCCTTCCAGGTCGGGTCCTCGGCGGCGATGATGCGCTCGATCGAATTCAAGCGGCCATCGAGGCGGCGCGCCATCTCGTGGAGATCGTCGAGCAGCGCTTCATCCTGCTGGCTGATGCCGCGGCCGGATTTCCACTTGGTCAGATAGTGCAGGATCATCCACGGCAGGCCGATGAACAGCATGCCGACGATGACGATGGGGAGGAGCACGTCTTCCATTGCAATCAGCCTTCCGTCTTCGGTGACAACCGGGCCTTCATCGCCGCCAATTCGGCGGAGACTTCGTCATCGGCGGTCAGGTCGGCGAATTCATCGGCGAGCGTGCGCGGCGGGCCGCCGATCGACAGCGCATCGGCGCGGCCTTCGGCAAGATCGGCACGGCGCTCGAGAATCTCGAAGCGCGCAAACGCTTCATCGACGCGCGGGCCCTTGGTCATCTCGATCAGCTTCGACCGGTTGGTCGCCGATTCGATGCGGTTTAGGATGACATTCTGGCGGGTGCGCGCTTCGCGCAGCTTGCCCTCCAGCTTGTGGATGTCGGCCTCGTTGAGCGCCAGGCCCTGGTCGAGCGACGCCACTTCACCCTGCATCTGGTCGACAAAGCTTTTCGCCTTGCCCTTTTCGACGAGCGCCGCCTTGGCGAGGTCCTCGCGGCCCTTGCTCAGCGCCAGTTCGGCCTTTTCGGCCCAGCTCGCCTGCGCCGCTTCGGCGCGGACGATGGCGCGGCGCATCTCCTTTTGATCAGCGATGGTGCGGGCGGCAGAGGCACGAACCTCGACCAGCGTTTCCTCCATCTCCATGATGATCATGCGGATCATCTTGGCCGGGTCTTCGGCCCGATCGAGAAGGTCGGTGACGTTGGCGGCGATGATATCGCGGGTTCGCGAGAAGATGCCCATGATCGAAAGCTCCAGTTCTTCTTCAAAGGGTGGGCCGGAGGGGAGGTCGGGGGAGAGGGGGGATCCCGCAACCAGGCCCTCCGGCCATCGTCAGCGTGTCGGGGTTAGGCGACGCTGACGATATCCGAATTGGCGGCAACCTGCACGCCCGTCGTGATGGCGGGGGCGGTGGCGGCCAGCAGGAAGGTGCTGCCCATCATGACGGCGGCGACAACGCCGACCAAGGTGCGAAAAGCGGCGGTGGTGTTGAACAGGTTGGTCATCGAAAGTCTCCTTGGCGTTAGGTCCGTGGCGCCCGGCGTTTCGTCCGGTTGCTCATGCCAGAAGCTTTGCATGAGCCGTGCCAAGTCACGCGCCAATTGTAACCTGTTGAAAATATTGGAGCGCATCGGGCGCGATACGATTTTTGAGTGTGAACGCTTGCTGAATGTTGGGAATTTGCACTAACTTGCAGTCATGGCCAAACCAGCCCCGCTGATCGGATCGTCGTCGATCTTCCTCGATGCGGTCGAACGTGCCTCGGCAGCGGCGCCCCTGAACCGCCCGGTGCTGGTCATCGGCGAACGCGGTACCGGCAAGGAACTGATCGCCGAGCGGCTGCATCGCCTGTCCCCGCGCTGGGGCGGGCCGCTGATCTCGCTCAACTGCGCGGCGCTGCCCGAAAACCTTATCGACGCCGAATTGTTCGGTTATGAAGCCGGCGCCTTCACTGGTGCGCAGCGCGCGCGTGCCGGGCGGTTCGAGGATGCCGACGGCGGCACGCTGTTCCTCGACGAGATCGCCACCCTGTCACAGGCGGCGCAGGAACGGCTGCTGCGCGTCGTCGAATATGGCGAACTGACGCGCATCGGTTCCAACCGCGCCATCGCCGTCGATGTCCGGCTGGTCGGCGCCACCAACGAGGATTTGCCGTCGCTGGTCGATCGCGGCCGGTTTCGCGCCGATCTTCTCGACCGGCTGAGCTTCGAGGTCGTCACTTTGCCCCCCTTGCGCGAACGCGCGGAGGACATCGAGGTGCTGGCGCTGCATTTCGCCCGGCGCATGGCGGCCGAACTCGGCTGGTCGGGGTTTCCAGGCTTTACGCCCAAGGCGACCGCCTGCCTCAACGAACACCCTTGGCCGGGCAATGTCCGCGAGTTGAAGAACGTCGTTGAACGCTCGCTCTATCGCTGGGGCGATTCTGAAACGCCGGTCGGCCGCATCATCGTCGATCCGTTCGAAAGTCCGTGGCGGCCGCTGGCGCTGCCCGGCACCCCGCACTCGCAAAGCACCCGCCCGCAGATCGATCCCGCTGGCGAAGTTGCCGCGCTGCCGTCACCGGCGCTGCAGGGCGTGTCGGATTTCCGCGCCGCAGTGCACGCCTATGAACGCGAAATCCTCATCGCCGCATTGGAACGCTGCCGCCACAACCAGCGCCGCACCGCCGCCGCGCTGGCACTGAGCTATGACCAGCTGCGCCACGCGATGAAGCGGCATGAGCTGCTCGCGGCGGATTAGCGCCTAATCCTCGAACTTCACCCCGTGCTTCAGAAGCAACGGCACTTGGGACAGGATGAACGCCATCGTGATCAGGATCGAGGCCGCCTTGAACCAGGTCCATTGATCGAAGGTCAGCGTCTGGCGCAGCACCTCGTTGGCGCCGAGCATGGCGAGGAAGAACAGCGCCCAGTTGCGGTTGAACTTCATCCAGCCGACATCGTTGAGCGTCGGGAAGGCGTCGCCGAACACCAGCTTCAGATACGGCTGCTTGCGGATCATGCCGACCAGCAGGATGGCGGCAAACACGCCATAGGTAATCGAGAATTTTATCTGCAGGAACTTCACGTCGCGCAGCCACAGCGTCATGCCGCCGAGCACCAGCGCGATGGCACCCGAAAAGATCAGCACCGGCGGAATATGCCGCGTCTTCACCCACGACACCGACATCGCCACCGCCATCGCCACCATGAAGGCAAGCGTCGCGGCGAACGGCCCGCCGATACGGTTGGCGACGAGCAGCGCCAGCAGCGGGCCAAAGTCGATCGCCAGCTTGAGGCCGGTCGGCAGGGTCGGGCGGGGCGCGGATTCGGTCATCGCGCCCTCCCATAGGGGGATTCGGGGGCGAGCGAAACAGCCCCGGGATGACAAGCGGGGATGGCATCGCTAGCGTGCCGGCGTGCCACCCGAACCCCTGATCGTCGCCCACCTGGCGTGCCGCCGCGGCGACCGGTTGCTGTTCGAAGGCCTGTCGTTCCGCGTCGAACCCGGCGCGGCGCTGCATCTCGAGGGGCCGAACGGCAGCGGCAAATCCAGCCTTTTGCGCATCCTCGCCAGGCTGCTCGCCCCCGTCGACGGCAGCATCAGCGGCGGCGGCACGCGCGGCTTCCTCGGCCACGAATGGGCGCTGAAACCGCGCATGAAACTGGGCGACGAACTGGCGCATTGGGCGCGGCTGGACGACGGCGTGGCCCGCCTGCCCGGTGCCATGGCAGCGCTGAATGTCGCCGCGCTCGCCGATGTACCGTGCAAGCATCTGTCATCGGGCCAGCGCCGCCGCGCCGGGCTGGCGCGGGTGCTGGCCAGCGGTGCCGATCTGTGGCTGCTCGACGAACCGACCGCCGGGCTGGATACGGCGTCTGTGCAGCTGCTTGCTGCGGCCATGGCGGCACATCGCGCCGGCGGCGGCATGATCATCGCCGCCGTGCATGGCGACATCGGGCTCGCCGACCCGCAGCGATTGCGCCTCGGCTGATGTTCCTCACACTCGTCCGCCGTGACCTGACCCTGATTGCGCGATCGCCGGCGCTGTGGATGCCGGTGATGTTCTTCGTGCTGGTCGCGGCGCTGTTCCCCTTTGCCGTCGGCCCCGACGCGCGGCTGCTCGGCCGCATTGCGCCCGGCGTCGTCTGGGTCGCGGCGCTATTGGCGGCGCTGTTGCCGGTCGAAACGCTGGTTTCACCCGATCTCGAGGACGGCACGCTCGACCAGCTTGCGTCGCGCGGGATCGCCATGGAGATGGTCGCTGCCGCGCGCATCCTGGCGCACTGGCTGGGCTTTGCACTGCCGCTGCTGGCCGCGCTGCCGGTCGCCGCGGTGCTGGTCGGCATGGAAAGCGCCAGCGGCTGGCGGCTGGCGCTCGCGCTGCTGCTCGGCACGCCGGCGCTGGCGGCGCTGGCGGTTGTCGCTGCGGCGCTGACGGCGGGCTTGCGCGGCGGCGGCGCGCTCGCCGGGCTGATCATCCTGCCGCTGGCACTGCCGATCCTGATCTTCGGTGTCGGTGCCGCCGCCCCCGGCGCGCTGAAACTGCTCGCCGCTGCCAGCCTGGTGTCGGTGGCGATCGCGCCCTTTGCCGCCGCCGCCGCGATGCGCCAGGACTGAGCAAGGGTTCCGCCGCCGCCGCAAACGGCCTAAGGCCCGCGCCATGGCCACCACCGCATTGCCCGCCGCCGTCCACCGCCTTGCGTTTCCGGCGATGGTGCTGGCCAGCGTGCTGCTGGCCTTTGGCCCCTGGCTGGTGCGCCTTGCCGATGTCGAGCCGATCGCATCGGCCTGGTGGCGCATGGCGCTGGGCGTCGCGCCGCTGGCGCTGCTGGCGCGCTTTGCCGGCCAAGCGCCCGCGCCGGGGGCGCTCGGCCGCCGCGCGTTGGCACTCGCTGCGCTGGGCGGGGTGTTCTTCGCCATCGACCTGGCGCTGTGGCACCTCGGCATCGTCCGCACGACGCTCGCCAATGCCTCGCTGCTGTCGAACGCCGCGAGCTTCCTGTTGCCGCTGTGGGGCTTTGTCGTGCTCGGCCACCGGCCGGGCAAAAAGGCGCTGTTCGCCATTGTCTGCGCGATTGCCGGCACCATGCTGCTCGTCGGGCGCAGCGCGGAATTGAGCCCGCGCCTGCTCGCCGGCGACCTGTTCTGCCTCGGCGCGGCGCTGTTCTATACCGCCTATCTGATCGTGATCGACCGGCTACGCGGCACGCTGCCGCCATTGCCGCTGCTGACGCTGACAACGGTGTTCGGCGCCATCACCATCCTGCCCTTCGCCTGGGGCCTCGCCGGCAGCGCCGGGTTCTGGCCGCACGACTGGACGCCGCTGGTGGTGCTGGCGCTCGGCAGCCAGGTCGTCGGCCAGGGGCTGGTGGTGTTCGCCGTCGGCCATCTGAAACCGATCGTCGTCGGGCTGGCGCTGCTGATCCAGCCGGCCGTCGGCGGCATCATCGGCGCGCTGCGCTTCGGCGAAGTGCCCGGCTTGCCTGAAATCGCCGGCGCGCTGTTCATCGTCGCCGCGCTGATCCTGGTGCGCCTGCCCGACCGCGCCTGAACTATCCGGCAAAGTCGAACATCACCACGTCGTCGGGCACGAACTGCACGCCGCCGCATTTGCGATAAAGCGCCATGGCGGCAGCGTTGCTGCGGTTGGTGAAGACGAACATCTCGTGCCAGCGCCCGGATCGGCCCAGCGCCTGCAGCGTCGCCAGCATGGCCGTGGCGATCCCGCGCCGCTGCCAAGCTTCGGCGACGTCGATGGAATAGAGGAAGAAGCTCGTGGTTTCGAAGCGGCGCAGGATATGGCCATAGGCAAAGCCCGCGACCGCGTCGCCATCGACGGCGACCACGATCACCTTGTCGGTATCGGCAAGATGGGCCGCCGCCTGCACCCGGTCGAGCGGCCCTTCGTCGGCCAGCGCGACCGCCGCGGTCAGCATCGCCTCGTCGCCCGGTTGCAAGACACGAACCTGCATCCGTCTCGAACCCCCTAGGCCGCCACCGCCATCCGCGCTGCCGCCAGGATCATGTCGCTGGCCTTTTCGGCGATCATCACGGTTGCGGCATTGGTATTGCCGCTGACCAGCCGCGGCATCACCGACGCATCGACAACCCGCAACCGATCGATGCCGTGGACGCGCAATTGCGGATCGACGACGGCCATCGGATCGTCGGCGCGGCCCATCTGCGCCGTCCCGACCGGGTGGTAGAGCGTCGATCCGCGTTCACGGGCATAATCGAGCAATTCGGCATCGCTTTCCACCGCGACGCCGGGCCAGGTCTCGCTGTCCATCCACTGGGCCAGCGCCGGCTGTGCCGCCAGCTTCCGCGCCCAGCGCAAGCCAGCGACGATCGTCGCCTGGTCGAGCGGATCGGCGAGATAATTGGGACGGATGGCAGGCCGGTCGAGCGGCGCACCAGTCTTCAAATGGATCGTGCCGCGGCTTTCGGGGCGCAGCTGGCACGGCGCGATGGTCAGTCCGGGGTGCTTTTCCATCACCATCTCGCCCTTGTTTACATAGGCCTCGACATCCATCGACCCCGGCAGGATGTGATACTGGACATCGGGCCCCGCCAGCCCCGGCCGTGTACGGACATAGGCCTGGATATGCGCCGCCGACAGGGTAAGCAGACCCTTCCTTTGCGTCGCGTAGCGCGCGACCTCGCGCACCAGCCGCCAGCCGCGACTGAGCTCGTTGACGGTGATGCAGTCCTTCAGCTTGAACGCGGTGCTGACCATGTAATGGTCCTGCAAATTGGTGCCGACGCCCTTCAGCGCATGGACGACGGGCACTCCCGCCGCGGCGAGCACCTCGGGATCGCCGATCCCCGACAGCTCGAGCAGTTGCGGCGAATTGACCGCGCCGCCCGACAGGATGACCTCGCGGCGCGCTATCGCCTCCAGGCTGCGACCATTCTGGTGGTAGCGGACGCCGATGGCGCGCTTGCCGTCGAGCAACACGCGCTCGGCCTGGGCATGGATTTCGAGGGTCAGGTTCTGGCGCGACAGCGCCGGGCGCAGATAGCCCATCGCCAGCGACCAGCGCCGGCCGTTCTTCACCGTCATCTGGAAATAGCTGATGCCGTCCTGCGCTTCGCCGTTGACGTCGTCGTTGAATGGAATGCCCGCCTCCACCCCGGCGCGGATCACTGCATCGGAGATCGGGTGGCTGTCGCGCGGATCGGAGACGTTGAGCGGGCCGTCCTTGCCGTGGAGCGCATCATCACCCAGCCGCTCATTGCCTTCGGCGCGGCGGAAATACGGCAGCACGTCGCTTTGGCTCCAGCCCGTGCAGCCCAATTGCGCCCATTGGTCAAAATCCGCCGCCTGGCCGCGGACATAAAGCAGCCCGTTGATCGATGACGATCCGCCGAGCACCTTGCCGCGTGGCCAGACGTGCGGGCGATTGCCCGACGTCGGATCGACCTCGGTCTCATACAGCCAGTTGACCTTGGGATCCTTCAAGGTCGTCGCATAGCCGATGGGAATGTGGATCATCGGGTTGGTGTCCTTGCCGCCGGCTTCGAGCAGCAGCACCGTCGCCGTGCCATCGGCGGTCAACCGGTTGGCGAGCACGCAGCCGGCGCTGCCGGCGCCGACGATGATGTAATCATATTCCTGCATGGCGAATTCCCCGGGGCGTCGCCTTGGCGGGCGATCATGGCAGCACCATACAGGGCACCGCTGCCATCGCCAGCCTATGCAATTGTCGCAAGATCACGTCGGATCGATAGCCGGCAACCGCGCCGCGCTCAGCGCGAGCGGCGCGCGTTCGGCGGTTGCTCGCGGCGTTGCTGCTCGCGTTCGAGATCGCGCTCATAGCGGGCGAGGACCGATCGCAGGCGGCCGTGGAAATCCTTGGTTATGACCGACGGGCGTTCGGGCTCAGGAATGTCGTCGACCGGCTTGCCGAGCCGCATCAGCAGCAGCTGCCAGCCTTCGCCGTTCCGCATCCCGTCATGCACCAGCCCCTGGGCAACCAGCGCCTCGACCGCGCCAAGCTGGTTGGCCGCGGCCGGGCCGAGGCGGGTCAGCCCGGCCATGGCGGCCTGCACCGCCGCCGAATGGTCGGGCGTTTCCCAACTCTTGCGCGACCGCGGCTCGGTCTTCGCCAGCCGCAGCTGTTCGCCGAGGATCCGCACAAGCAACGGCGCGGCGGCCGCGCCGCGATCGGCCTGACGCGCGATCAGGCCGGGTGCCAGCGTCCGCCGTTCCGGATCGGCCAGCAGCGCAACGTCTTCGACCGACGGCGTCGCAAACGTCGCCCGCGGCAGTCGCGCCAGCAGCTCGCCGAGCGATTTCAAAGCCCGGTCCCGCTCCGGGTGTGTGGCCAGCAGGCGCGCAACGATCGGCGCCTTCAACCGCCCGGCGTCATCGCCCATCGCTGCCATCAGCTGGTAGATGCGATCGAAATTGCCGAACCGGCGGTCGCCGATGATACGAATTGCCAGGTCGATCTCCGCTGCCGGCACGTCCCGCCTGGCCATCGCATCAAAGAACGCCGGCACCATATCGGCAGTCGGTTTTTCGACGACGCGCGCCGGATCGGCCAGCACAGCCGCCAGCTCATCGCGGATGCCGCCCGCCAGCCCAGCCGAATCAACCGAAAGATCGAGCCCGGCATGGCGTTCGAGCAGCGGCACCATCGC
>JANOCM010000003.1:0-4012 GCA_031412175.1 Alphaproteobacteria bacterium | reverse complement strand
ACCGGGCTGTCGCTCGATCGCGGCCGCATCATGGTCAACGCCGATTATTCGACGCCGGTGCCCGGCATCTGGGCGATCGGCGACGTCGTCCCCGGCCCGATGCTCGCCCACAAGGCGGAAGACGAGGGGCTGGCCTGTGCTGACAACATTGCCGTGCTGACCGGCTATGTGAACCACGATGTCATTCCGGCGGTGGTCTATACCCAGCCCGAAGTCGCCACCGTCGGCAAGACCGAGGAAGAGTTGAAGGCCGCCGGCATCGCCTACAAGGCCGGCAAGTTTCCCTTCGCCGCCAACAGCCGCGCCAAGGCCAATCGCGACACCGAAGGTTTCGTGAAGGTGCTCGCTGACGCCAAGACCGACCGCGTGCTCGGCGTCCACATCATCGGCAGCATGGCCGGCACGATGATCGCCGAGGCCGCCATCGCAATGGAATTCGGCGCGTCGTCGGAGGATATTGCCATGACTTGCCACGCCCACCCGACCCACCCCGAGGCGCTGAAGGAAGCGGCGATGGCGGTGACCGGCAAGCCGATCCACATGTGATCGAGCCGCCGGCGTTCGAAGCCGTCCGCCCGCTGCTGTCATGGCTCGACATGGCGGGCGTTGCCGTGTTTGCCGTCTCCGGCGCGCTGGCAGCGGCGCGCGCCAAGCAAACCATCGTCACGTTCGCGTTTTTCGCCGCCATCACCGGCATCGGCGGCGGCACATTGCGCGACCTGCTGATCGGCGCGCCGGTGTTCTGGGTCGGCCGATCGGATTATCTCGGCATCTGCCTGATCGCCGCCGGCGCCGTCTGGGTGTTGCGCGCCGATCGCTGGCAGCTGCCGGCACTGTTGTGGTTCGATGCCATCGGCATGGCCGCCTATGCAGTCATCGGTGCCGCCAAGGCCGGCAGCTATGGCCTGCCGCCGCTACCGTGCATCGTCATGGGCGTTCTGACAGCAAGCTTTGGCGGCATCGTTCGCGACGTGCTGGCGGGCGTGCCCTCGATTCTGTTGCGGCGCGAGATTTATATTTCGGCAGCCGCGCTGGGGGCAGGGACTTATGTGCTCCTCGCAGAGCTGGGAGTGGGCAACATATTGGCCGGAATCATCGGTGCTGCCGCTGGCTTTACGCTCCGCGCGCTGGCGATCGGCAAGGGGCTGGCGTTGCCGGCATACCGCGACGATTAGATCTTGAATACCAGCATGGCTGCAATCGCCAGCGCGGCGCCGATTTGCAGGCCGATCAGGATCGCCATCTGGCTGGCAAAGGGTTGCTCGTCGCGCAGGTGATCGAGCCGCGCCTGGGCGATGATCGCTCCGATGCCGCCGCCAAAGACGACGAGGCCAAGCAGTTCGGCCTCGGCAATACGATTTATCTTGGTTACGGCGCGGCGCTTGTCGGCGGCAAAGACGAAATAGGTCACGATGTTGATCAGCAGCAGATAGATCGGCAGCCACCGCCATAGCGCCGGTGGGATGGTGACGACGGGCAGCTTTGGCTGCACCGCCTTGACCGTGCGCGCTTGCAATTCGGCAGCACAGGCGGTGATCTTGTCATTGCCGATGGCAAAACCGTCGGCAACCATCCGGCACGACAGATCGACGGTACCGATCATGCATCGCACGATCGTTCGCGGCGGGTTGTCGAGCTGGGTGCGGCCGCCGGTCGGCGTACATTGCAGCGACTGGCCGCGCGTGAGATCGGCGAGATGATCACGTGCCGCGGCGCCAGGATCGATCGCACAGTCGCCGAAGCCACTTTCGCAAGGGGCGGCCGGCTCGGGCGCGACGATATCGTGAAGCTGCAATGTCGGCCCACGGGCGGCGCAGCGGATAACCTCGCCGCTGGCATGCGCGGGGTTCATGCAAGCAAAGCTGGTCGCCGCAGCAAGAACGAAAAGAGGCATGGTCCGCCGATGGGTTGCACGAATGATTAAGGAAAGATGGATAATCCCCTTATGTCAACCGCGATGCCATCCAATCTGCCCGCGGTGTCGCGATCAGAGCACTGGCGCCGACAGCGCCAGAATGATGCCAAGATGGACACCGGCGATCATCAACAGGTGGTTGGCGAACGGGTGCTTGCGCGTCTTGTGGCGCAGGATCTGCTGGGCCGCAATCGCGCCGGCACTGCCGCCGACCGCCGCCAGCCCGAGCAACAGCGCCTCGGGGATGCGCCGCTTTGAATCGCCAGCCTGGGCGCGGCGTTTGTCGACGAGAAACGCCACGACCGAAACCGCGTTTGCAAACAGCAACCAGAAGCCCAGCACCGGCCATGACAGCCAAGCGAATTCGGCGCCGCCACCGGTAGCGGCCGGCAGCACGAAGCCGGCGATGCGGGTGCGCTCGGCAAGGGGCGCCGCACCCGGCATCGCCATGTCGACCCGTTCGGCTGGCGACGGCGTATCGACGCGGTCTCCCGAAACATCGGCTAGGCGCGCCGCCACCGCTGCTGCCATGCCGCTGCAGCCCAACCGGCCATAGCGTTCGACTGCCATGCCCGCCGCGACCATGTCGCAACCCAGATTGCGGCCGTCTGCGGCGCAATCAACAACGCGCCGGCCATAGTCGTCGGTATCGACCTGCCGGCATTCGACGCGATGGCCGCGCGTCAAGCCGGCGAGGTAATCGCGCGACCGGTAGGGATCGCCCGGCGTGCAGTCGCGCCCCGGCCGGCAGGCGCCGGGCATTTCAGGAGCATCGATGGCGTGCAGCCGCATCGACTTTGGATAGCCGTCGCAGCGGATCGCATCGCCGTCGTGATGGCCTGGGTTCAGACAGGCAAAACTGGCGGCCGCGGCGAGGACAATCAGCGCCATAGGGGCACACCCTGTTGGCAATGCCGATCCGTGCGCGCCGTTGGCTGATCAGTTGCTAGTGCGACGAAATTCAACCCTTGGTGCCCCCGAATCCAAAAAGGTCTCATACTGTGTTGTGCGCAATGCCTCTCTGATCGGGCTGCCCTTGCCAATGGTGTTGGCCCAGAATTGTGGTCGGTTTGCGCTGGATGGCAAGGAAAAACCGAGGATTGCATTGATCTCGCGAAACGTGAGACGAAAGCTTTGCCGTGTTTCGCTGGCGCAATGGTCGGCCAGTGGCTGGTATTTCCCCATATCGCATCGCGCCCTTGTTAGCCGAAATCAGTCCATGAACGGGTCGCGGACGAGGATCGTATCGTCGCGTTCCGGCGAGGTGCTGACCAACGCCACCGGACATTGCGTCAATTCCTCGATACGGCGGATGTACTTGATCGCCTGCGCCGGCAGATCGGCCCAGCGGCGCGCCCCGGCGGTCGATTCGGCCCAGCCTTCGAAGGCTTCATAGATTGGTTCGACTCGCGCCTGGTCGGCGGAATGCGCCGGAAAATGATCGAGATCCTCACCATCAAGACGATAGCCGGTGCAAATCTGCAGCGTTTCGAAGCCATCGAGCACGTCGAGCTTGGTCAGCGCCATGCCGGCGACGCCCGAAACCGCAATGGCCTGGCGCACCAGTACCGCATCGAACCAGCCGCACCGCCGCTTGCGCCCGGTCACCGTGCCGAATTCATGGCCGCGTACCCCAAGCTTTTCGCCGTCTTCATTGTCCTGTTCGGTCGGAAACGGCCCCGAACCGACCCGGGTCGTGTACGCCTTGACGATGCCGAGCACATAGCCGACCGCGTTCGGCCCCATGCCGCTGCCTGCCGCCGCCTGGCCGGCGACAACGTTCGAGCTGGTCACGAACGGGTAGGTGCCGTGATCGACATCGAGCAGCACGCCCTGAGCACCTTCGAACAGGATGCGGCTGCGCTTCGCCTTGGCATCGCGCAGCGTCGTCCAAACCGGCTTCACATAGGGCAGAACCGATGGTGCGATATCGTGAAGCTGAGCGATCAGCGCCTCGCGATCGACCGGCGGGATACCGAAGCCGATCCGCAACGCATTATGATGCGCCAGCAGCCGGTCGAGCTGCGGCCCGATGTCTGCAAGATGCGCGAGATCGCAGACCCGCAGCGCACGGCGCCCGGCCTTGTCTTCATACGC
>JANOCM010000002.1:0-2221 GCA_031412175.1 Alphaproteobacteria bacterium | reverse complement strand
GGCCAAGCGCAGTTCCTGCCGTCGAGCTATCTTGCCCATGCCGCCGATGGCGATGGCGATGGCCGCATCGATATCTGGAACAGCGTGCCCGACACCTTCGCCTCGATCGGCCGCTATCTCGCCGATGCCGGGTGGAAGCCGGGCGTGGCATGGGGCTTTCGCGCCATCGTGCCGGCGGGGTTCGACCGTGCCAGCGTTGCCAATCCGGTGGCGCCGACGACCTGCGTAAAACCGCTGTCGCGTCACAGCCTGCCGCTACCGGCGCGCGATTGGCGGACACGCGGGTTTCTGCCGATCAACGCGCTATGGCCGGCCGATGACGTCGCATTGACGCTGGTGGAGCCCGATGGCCCGGGGGAGGGTGCTTATCTCACCACCGGCAACTATCGCGCCATCATGGAATATAATTGCTCCAATTTCTATGCGCTGTCGGTGGCGCTGCTGGGGGATGCGGTTGCCACGGCCACGCGTTGAAATTGGGCTGGCGCTGCTGCTGGCGGCCTGTGCGACGGGGACCCGCGCGCCGCCCGCAGTGTCGGTTGCGGCGCGCCCGGCAACCCCCGGCGCGCCCAAGATCGGTAAGCCCTACCAGGTGTTCGGGGTCACCTACTACCCGGCCGACGATCGCAGCTATGACGAAAAGGGCATCGCCAGCTGGTACGGCCCGGGTTTCCACGCGCTCAGCACCGCCAATGGCGAACGCTATGACCAGGACGACCTGACCGCGGCGCACAAGACGCTGCCGATGCCGAGCTATGTCGAAATCGAAAATTTCGACAATGGCCGCAAGTTGACGGTGCGCATCAACGATCGCGGGCCCTTTGTTGCCGGGCGGATCATCGATCTGTCGCGGAAATCGGCACAGTTGCTGGGGGTCGATCGCGCCGGCACCGCGCGTGTTCGAGTGCGGCGCGTCTTTCCTGATGACTCGACGATCAAGCGCCTGGCACCGCCGGCTCAGCCAGCGCCATTGCCGCCGCTGGTTGTCGCGCAGGCACAGGCGGTTGCGCCAATTCCCGATGCCGCACCGCCGGCGGTGGCGACTGTTGCGATTCCCGGCGGCGCCGCGCCCGCGCCACCGGTGACGCTGGCCACCGGCCATTTCATCCAGGTCGCGGCACTGTCCGACACCGGCCGCATCGCCTGGCTGACCGGCTATCTCGGCGCCTTCGGACCTGTTCTCAAGCAACCGGCGCCGAACGGGCTGACCCGAGTCCGCCTCGGGCCCTTTGTCGATGGCAAGGCCGCCAACGCCGTGCTGGCGCAGCTGCGAGTCGCCGGTTACAGCGAGGCGCGCCTGATCCTGCCGCCCGCGGCTCCATCCGTTTCAACACCCTGACAGTCGAAAGTGCCCTTGATGCGTCCCATGTTGTTCCTCGCCCTTCTTGCCAGCGCCGGCTCTGCCGCGGCCCAGGCGCCGACCTTCAACACGCCCGCCGCCTTTGCCTATATGAAGGACCTTTCGAACGGCGCCGTACTCTACGCCAAGGATGCCGACACCCCGATGCCGCCGGCGTCGATGGGCAAGATGATGTCGGTCTATGTCGCCTTCAAAATGCTGAAGAACGGCGAAGCCAAGCTCGACCAGAAGATCCTCGTTCGCCCCGAAACCTGGACGAAATGGCATTCACAAGGGTCGACGATGTTCCTGTCGGTCAATGAACAGGTGAGCGTCGAGAACCTGCTGCACGGCATCGTCACCCTGTCGGGCAACGACGCCTGCGTCGTGCTCGCCGAAGGGCTGGGCGGCACCGAGGCAAACTACGTCGCACTGATGAACCGCGAGGCGCAGCGGCTCGGCATGAAGAAATCGCATTTCGCCAACACCAATGGCTGGCCCGATCCCAATGAGTATGTGACGGCCCGCGACCTCGCGACTGTCGCCGAAGCCACCATCCGTGACTTTCCCGACCTCTACAAGCGGTTCTACGCCAAGGATAAATTCACCTGGGGCAAGACGCTGGGCAGGGGCGAGGCCATTACCCAGGCCAACCGCAACCCGCTGCTCGGCAAGATCAGCGGCGCCGACGGTCTGAAGACCGGGCATACCGAGGAGGCCGGCTATGGCTTCACCGGCTCCGCCGAACAGAACGGCCGCCGGCTGGTGATGGTTGTTGCCGGGCTGTCGTCGTTCAACGAACGCATCGCGGCTTCGGTCGATTTCATGAACTGGGGCTTTGCCGCCTGGCAGTCGGTGCCGCTGATGAAGGCCGGACAGGTC
>JANOCM010000001.1:0-2357 GCA_031412175.1 Alphaproteobacteria bacterium | reverse complement strand
GTCGCGCGTTTCCGGAATCGCGGCTTCCAGCTGCGGCAGGTCGTTGACGCACAGGAACTTGAACTGCGGCTGCAGCGCCCGCGCCAGATAGGCGCGCACCGCCGGCAGCGGATAATCGATCACCGCGCCGGTGCGCAGGTGCAGGTGATCATTGCCATCATGCAGCACCGCGAGGCCGTCGCGGATGCAGGCATGGTTGTGCAGCGCCTGTGGCAGGAATTGCGACACGTCGCGGAACCGGTGGCCGATATTGGCGACGAAGGCAGCGCGGTGATCGTCGAACAGCGCCGCCAGGACCGAGCGCCGCATCGGATGAACGACATGGGCACCGGCGAACAGCCGTTCCGCCCCGAAGCCGAGCAGCGCCGCGGCGTTCAACTGGGTGATGGCGTTCAACCGCGCCGGGTCGCTGCGGCTGGTGCCGTCGGCAGCCAGTGCACTGTCATCGACCCATTTGCCGCGCAGCACCGGCGCCAAGCCATCGAACAGATCGCCCGGATGCAGCGGCGCGGTCAGGAAGACATCGTCGTTGAAATACACAAAGCGCTCGGCGAGGCCCGGGATCCGCCAGATCAGGCTTTCGATGGCGAGCGAGTTGAACGTCGGCAGCGCGTCCTCGTGCCCGGCAAACAGCGCGAGATGATCGACGATAGTGATACGGTCGCGCAACGCCGCCGGCAATGCCGCTAGGTCCGGCATTTGCGCATCGGTAACGATCCAGATCCGCGCGATCCACGGCGCGTTGTTGGCAATCGAACGCAGGCAATAGCCAAGCTCGTCGCTGCACGCCCAGCGGTGCGGGTTGATGCCGTTTTCGTGCAGCGCGCCGCGCTGGTTACGGCGGCGTTTGGCGACGTGCACCGGGTCGGCGCCATCCACCCAGGTGATGACGGCATCGATGCGGCGTTCGGCGTGGAGCATGGGGCGGGACCGGGACAAACCCGCCAGAATAGAACAGGATGAAAAGCCGTTACGGGCACAGCGTCGATTGTGTCAACGGTGTGACTTTCGCATCAGCCAGCGATCGCTTCGATCCATCGCACCCCGAACGCGCAGATGTCGCGCGCTTCCACCAGCACACAATCGGCGTTACCGACCGGCCCTTGCCGGCCCTTGCCAGCCGCGAGATAGGCGGTGACAATTGCGTAGATGAAGTTCTCGGGCAGGCGCGGCGAGCAGGGTTCGCTCGTGACATATTCCTCGACCCACCGCCATTCGGGCGGGTCGGCGAACCGCGCCTCAAAGCGGAGCACGACCTTGTCCGGGATCGCCGCGAGGTGCTCTGCGTGGTGCATTAGCGTCATCGTGTCGAGCGGCGCGCCGAGCATCAGCACCTTGGCATCGGCCTCCACCAGTCGCGCCAGCGGCGTGCCGGGGCCATAGCCGTAATCGAGCGGATGCGGGTCGCACAGCCAGTCGGCGCGGGCCCCGATTGCGGTGATCGAGGCGCCGGGGTTGGCGCTGCGCCGCGCACCCGGCGTCGTGCGCAGGAATTCGGGGAAGACGCCGTTCATCCGCACCGCGCGCGACGCAGCGGCATCAAAAGCCGGAACGTGCGGCCGCCAGGCGTCGGGCACCCGGCCGGCGTCGTCGAGCAGGTCTTCATAGGCGCCGTCGCAACTCGCATAGCCGGCGATCGTGCCGTCCGGCCCCACGACGTCGCGCAACGCCGCGATCATCGCATCGGGGCCGCCGAAGATTTCGCCGACGCTCGCCATCGCGGCATGGACCATCACCATGTCGCCGGCGGCGCCCCCCAGTGCCGTAAGGTCGGCAGCAAGGCTGGCGCGCGTGTGCATCGGCCTAAAAGTCGACCGCGATTCCGCCCTTTTCCCAGTCGCCATAGCGCACCGGGTCAGGCCCCTTGCGGCCGCCGATTTCCTTGGCGATCGCCGCTTCGGCAGGTGCTGGCACGGGCGGCGGCGGCGCGGTGTCCGGTGCGGGCGCGGCGGGTTTCGGGTCGTCGGTCATGGTCGGGTTTCCGTAAATCGCGCTTTGGCGCTACGAGGCCGCATCTAGGCGCTGATGTCGGCGCATTAAAGGGGCAGCGGCAACATGGCCGGGACGTTCGACAACAGGGTAATTGCGCTGACCGGCGCCGGCAGCGGCATCGGTCGCGCGCTGGCGCTCGGCCTTGCCGAAAAGGGCGCTGTGCTGGCGCTGGCCGACAAGGATGGCGAGGGGCTGGCCGAAACCCGTCGCCTGCTCGGCAACCGGCCGGCGAGCATCACCACCCTCGATGTCACCGACACGCAAGCGCTGTTCGCCTGGATCGACGGCGCCGCGGCCGAATTCGGGCGGCTCGACGGCATCATCAACAATGCCGGCCTCAGCGTCGTCGCGCCGTTCGCCGATTG